>JAJVHW010000133.1 GCA_022072415.1 Planctomycetota bacterium | reverse complement strand
CGCGCAGCGCGCGGCAGTTGCGGCGGCAGCGGCGGCGAGAGCGCCGCACTCGGCACCGTCCGCCGCCCGCGGGCAGGTGCTCCACGTCTCCCGCTGGCCGGTTCCGGCCGCGCTCGCGGCGTCGGCGCTCGTCGCCGCCGCGTTCGCGTGGAGGAACGAGATCGGCGCGTGGCGCGCGAACGACAGCGAGAAGGAGATCGCGGACGCCGGCGCCAGGGGGCCGCGCGTCGGGAGCCGCGGTTCGGCGTTGACCCCCCCGCCGCGGAAGCCCCGCGCGACCGCGCACGGGGGCAACTACCGCGGTCCCGAGGGCGAGGTCCCGCCGGACTCGCGCGAGCCGTCGGATCCGGCGCCCGCGCCGGAGGCGGCGGGCGCGGGGACCCCGATGGGGCCAGCCTCGGGACCTGGGGGCCTGATTCCCTCGGGCGGCGACCGCGTCAGAGGTCGCTCTGGCGGTGCGCCCGGGGGCGGAGGCGGCGGAGGCGGCGGTCCGGGCGCCGAGCGCGACGGCCTCACCCTGGAGTTCGAGCGGTCGAGCCGCCTGTTCGACGGTGAGCTGTCCACGGGCGAGTACGACGCTGCAATTGCCGGCGCAGCGACGAGCATCTTCACCGCCGCGGGCGGCTCGGCGGTTGAAGGGACGTTCGTCCCGGGCGCCGCGAAGAACCCCGACGGCGTCGTCATCCGCTTCGCGGAGTCCGCGCAGAAGCTCCCCGCGAAGCAGGCCGAGGTCCTCCTCGTCGCAGAGGAGCTGAAGAAGGTCGCATTCACTCGCGAGGCCCTTCTCGGCGGTGCCAACGGCGCCGCCCCGGCCGCCGACCCTGCCGTCGCCGCGCAGCTCGGGCGCCTGCGTCAGCTCGGCTACGTCGCCGACATCGATCTCCCCTCCGGGGGCATCGTCGTCCGTCCGGACAACACCCCTCCCTCGCCCCACGACCGCGCCGGCTACGCCGCGTTCCACGACAACGCCTTCACGAAGGTCGCCGACGCGCCGCTCTCGACGTTCGGCACCGACGTGGACACCGCGAGCTGGTCCAACATCCGCCGCATCCTCCGCCAGGGCGCGCTTCCGCCCCCGGGCGCGGTGCGGATCGAGGAGATGCTCAACACGTTCGCGTACTCCTACGCTCCGCCGACCGACGGCGACGCCTTCGCGCTGCATGTCGAGACGGCCGGCTGCCCGTGGAACGCGCAGAGCCGGCTCGTGCGCGTCGGGCTGAAGGGCCGCGAGGTGCAGACCACAGAGCGCCCCTCGGCGAACCTCGTGTTCCTGCTCGACGTGTCGGGCTCGATGGGCCCGCAGAACCGGCTCCCGCTCGTCAAGGAGTCGATGAAACTCCTCGTGGAGAAGCTCGACGGGCGCGACCGGGTGGCGATCGTCGTCTACGCCGGGGCGTCGGGGCTCGTGCTGCCCTCGACCTCGTGCGAGAAGAAGGCCGACATCCTCGCGGCGCTCGACCGGCTCCAGTCCGGCGGCTCCACGAACGGCGCGGCCGGGATCGAGCTCGCCTACCGCACCGCGGCCGAGAGCTTCATCCCGGGCGGCATCAACCGCGTGATCCTCGCGACCGACGGCGACTTCAACGTCGGCGTGACCGACGACGGCTCGCTCGTGCGGATGATCCAGGAGAAGGCGAAGAGCAAGGTGTTCCTCTCGGTCCTCGGGGTCGGCGACGACAACCTCCAGGACCACAAGATGGAGCAGCTCGCGAACAAGGGGAACGGCGTCTACGCCTACCTCGACTCGATCGACGAGGGCCGCCGCGTGCTCTCCGACCAGGCGTCGGCGACGCTCCAGACCATCGCGAAGGACGTGAAGGTGCAGGTCGAGTTCAACCCGCTCGCGGTCGCGTCGTACCGCCTCATCGGCTACGAGAACCGCGTGATGGCGGCGCAGGACTTCGCCGACGACACGAAGGACGCGGGCGACGTGGGCGCCGGCCACACGGTGACCGCGCTCTACGAGATCGTGCCCGCCGCGAGCGCCACCACGGCCGCCTCCGCGACCGAGCCGCTCCGCTACCAGCAGGGCCCCCGGCCGAGCGACGCGGCCCACTCGGGCGAGCTCCTCACCGTGAAGCTCCGCTGGAAGCTCCCCGAGGGCGACGTCTCGACGCTCCGCGAGCGCGCCGTGGTCGACTCCGGCCTCGGCTACGCCCAGGCGAGCGGCGACTTCAAGTTCGCCGCCGCGGTCGCCGGCTTCGGCATGATCCTCCGCAACTCCCCCCACAAGGGCACGGCGACCCTCGACGCGGTCCACGAACTCGCCGGAGAGGCCGTCGAAGGCCCCACCGCGCAGGACACCGACCGCCGGAAGGAACTCCTCGAGCTCGTGGGCCGGGCGAAGGCGCTGCTCAAGTAGACCGTCGCAACGAGGGCCCCGCGGCTACCCTGCGTGGCCGATGCGGGCTCTCGTCGTCGTGACCGCGTACAGGCCGCATGACCCGGTCGAGCGCGTGCTCGACGGGCTCGAGGCGGCGCTGCGCGGAACCGGCGCGGAGCTCGTCCTGATCGACGACGGCACCGGCGGCGCGACGGCCGCACGCGCCGAGGCCTGGCGCGCGGCGTCGCCCGGGCGGACGCTGCTCGTCCTCCGCACGCCGGCCGAGATGGGCCCCGGCGGCACGCAGAAGCTCGCGCTCCGGTACGCCGTGGACCAGCGCTTCGACGTGGTCGCGCTGATCCCGGCCGACGGGCAGTACCCCGCCGACGCGGTGCCGAGGCTCCTCGACGCGTGGCGCGCGTCGCGTCCGGCCGTGGTCCTCGCGAGCCGCACCGCCGCCGGCGGATCGGGACTGCCGTTCCTGCGGCGCGCCGCCAACCGGTTCGTCTCCGGCCTCCAGAACCGGCTCACGAGACAGTCGATCTCCGAGTACCACACGGCCTGCCGCGCGTACGACGCTGCGTTCGTGTCGCGCGTGCCGTTCGAGCTGCACACGAACCGGCACACGTTCGACGTGGAGATGATCCTCCAGGCGGTCCACGCGCGGGAGCGGATCGCGGAGATCCCGGTCGCCGTGACCGACGATCCGGAGGCGCGCCGCGAGTCCCGCCTTCGCTACGCCCTGGCCGCGCTCCGCGCGACGGCGCGGCTGAAGGCCCACGGCATGGGCATGATGTGCTCGCTCCTCTACCGCGAGACCCGCGCGCTGCGCTACGAGGACAAGGGCGACGACATCTGGTCCTCGCACGCCGCCGCCCTGCGCGTGCTGCGCGAGCTCGCGCCGAAGACCGTGGCGGATCTCGGGTGCGGGCCGGGGCACGTGGCGCGCCGCGTCAGCGCGATGGGGATCCGCGTGACGGGGATCGACCGCGAGGAGCCCGACGGCGCCGTCGCCTCCGGCGCGATGGCGGAGTTCCACGCAGCGCACCTCGACCGCGACGCGCTCCCCGTCGATCCGTTCTCCCACGACGCGGTGCTCCTCCTCGACGTGATCGAGCACCTCCCGGACCCCGAGCGGTTCCTCGTGTCGCTGCGGAACGGCTCGCGCGGCATCCCGTCGTCGGGGAGGCGCCCGGCCCTCGTGCTCTCCACGCCGAACGTGGCGTTCGCGTCGGTGCGCGCGTCGCTCCTCTTCGGCAGCTTCAACTACGCCGAGCGGGGCATCCTCGACATCGACCACAAGCGCCTCTTCACGAAGCGCACCCTGCTCCGCGCGCTCCGCGACTGCGGCTACGAAGTGGAGCGCGTGGTGCCCGTCGGCGTTCCGTTCGCGGCCGTGATGAGAAGCCGGCTCGGGCGGTTCCTCGGCGCGGTGGCGGGCGGGATGGCGCGGATCTGGCCATCGATGTTCGCGTTCCAGTTCCTCGTCGTCGCGCGGCCGCTGCCGGGAATCGCGCAGGTGCTTGCGGAGAGCCGCGCGGCGGAGCGGGCGCGGTCGTGACGGAGGCCAGCCGACTCGATCGCGCGCTCACGGTCGTGGGATGGACGCTCCTCGCGGGAGCCGTGATCGGCGGATTCGCCCTGGACCTCCGCAACCGCGCGTGGAACTTCGGCGTGGACGCGGCGGTGTACGCCGAGATGGGCCGGAGGATCGCGACGGGCGGCGAGGGCGCGTTCCAGCTCGGGACCGTCGCCCCCGGCGTGCCGTTCCTCATCGCCGCGCTCCACGGGATCGGGGCGCCGATCGACGTGGCGGCGCGGGCCGTCGCGCTGCTCGGCCACGGCGGCCTCGCGTTCGCCGTGTTCGCGCTCTCGCGACGCACCTGTGCTGCCGCGGGTGCCGCGCGCGGGTTCTCCACCCTCGCCTCGGGCGGCGTCGCGGCCGTCTTCGCGACCACGCTCTACAACCTCACGACCGCGGTGAACCCGCTCACCGACCACCTGAGCGTGGCGTTCCTGCTGCTCGCCGCTGCGCGGATCGGGGCGTGCGACACCTCGTCACGACCGCTCCTCGCGACCGGCGCGCTCGCCGCCGCGTCGTACCTGTTCCGCTACCTGTCGCTCCCGCTCGTCGCCGTCGCGCTCGTCGCCGCGGCGTGGCCGGTCCTTCGCGACCGTTCGCGCTCCGTGACGCTGCGGGCGGCGTCGTGCGCGCTCCTCGCCGCGCCGCTGGCCGTCGCGATCGGGATCTCGGCGTGGACACTCGCCCGCGGCGGCTACGACGGCGTCACCGGCGCTGGACTCCACGCCTCCACGCAGGCGCCGCTGGCCGTGGCGCTCGACGCGGGAACGGTCCGGTCCGTCCACGAGGCGACCACGTGCATCCAGCCCGACGCGACGGTGTCCGTGTGGCTCACCGATCCTGCGGCGCACAACGCGTGGAACCTCTACCACTGGACCGCGGTCCGCGGCCCCGTCGAGGGGTTCCGGCCGCTCGCGCGGCTGGTCCGGCGGCTGTCCGACGCCGGCGCCATCGCGGCCGACGGGTGGCGGTCGCTCTCCTCGACGCTCCCTTCGCTCGCCCTGTCCGCCGCGATCTGCGCGTGGATCTACCTCGCCGCTGCGCGACGGTTGCGCGGGTTCGGCGGGACGGGGCTTGTCCTGCTCGCGTCGGTCGGCGCCGCGGTCGCCGGCGGCGGGCTCTACGGGTTCTACGAACCGCGATACCTGTGGGCGGTCTCGGCGACGTTGCTCGCCGGACTCGCCGCCGGAGTCGCGGCGCTCCTGTCCGAAGCCGATCGAGGGAGGCTGCCCGCGCGCATCGCCGGATTCGCGCTCGCCGCGCTGCTCGCTGCGTCGCTCCTCTCGTCCGCCCGCGACGCCGTCGGCCTCGGGTTCGGGCCGAGCCGCCGCGCGGAGGCGGAGACGGACCGGTGGATCCGCGAGAGGGTCGCGGAACTCGTCCCGGCGGGCGGCCGCGTGGTGTCCAAGTACCCGGGCCACGTGCTTCCCGGCGAGCGGATCTGGCTCCCGCTCCCGACGCTCGCGCTCGCGGCCGACGGCTCGCGCAGCCACGATTTTGCGCGGATGGAGGCCTACGTGCGCCGCGGCCGGGCGGATGTCGTGGTGCTCGCGGGACGTGACGCCGCGCCGGGCACGCTCGTCGCGCCGCTCGCGTCGGCGCTCCCGCCGGGCTGGGCGCTCCTCGCGGAACTCCCCGGCCGCGCGCGCATCGTCGCCTACCGGCCGTAGAGCTTCCGCTTCGGCCCGCGCTTGTCCTTCGACGCCCCGCGCTCCTCCGCGAGCCGCTCGGCGTATGCGGTGTAGCCGCCCTCGAACCAGCGGACCTTGCCGTCGCCCTCGAACGCGAGGATATGCGTGGCCACGCGGTCGAGGAACCAGCGGTCGTGGGACACGACGAGCATGGTGCCCGCGAAGCTCGTCATGGCGTCCTCGAGCACGCGGAGGGTGGCGAGGTCGAGGTCGTTCGTGGGCTCGTCGAGCAGGATCACGTTCGCGCCGCGGCGGAGCAGCTTCGCGAGCTGCACGCGGTTTCGCTGTCCGCCCGAGAGCTCGCCGACCCGCTTCTGCTGGTCCTCCCCGCGGAAGTTGAAGCGGCTGATGTAGCCCCGCGCGTGGATCCGCATGGTCCCGAACTCGAGCCAGTCGTTCCCGCCCGAGATCTCCTCGAAGACCGTCTTCGCGTCGTCGAGGTCCTCGCGCTGCTGGTCCACGTAGGTCATGTGGACCGTCTCGCCGATCGTGACCTTTCCCGCGTCGGGCTTCTCCGCACCCGTGATCAGCTTGAAGAACGTCGTCTTGCCCGCGCCGTTCGGACCGATGATCCCCACGATCGCGCCGCGGGGGATGTCCACCGTGAGCCCGTCGCCGTCGGCGCCCACGCCGACGCCCTTCGCGATCAGCGCGCGCCCGTCGAAGCCCTTCCTCACGTGGTCGAACACGGCCACTCGGTCGCCGAGGCGCGGCCCCGGGGGGATCTGGAGGTCGATGTCGTCCTCTGCGTGCTCGTACTCCTCGGCGAGCAGCTCGTCGTAGCGCTTCAGGCGCGCACGGTTCTTCACCGTCCGGGCCGAGGGCGACGTGCGGACCCACTCGAGCTCGCGCGCGAGGTGCTTCTCGCGGCGCCCCGCCTCGCGCTGCTCGACCTCCATCCGTTTCTGCTTCTGCTCGAGGTACGCCGAGTAGTTCCCCTGGTACGGGATGCCGCGCCCGCGGTCCACCTCGAGCATCCATCCGACGACGTTGTCGAGGAAGTAGCGGTCGTGCGTGACGAGGATGACGGTGCCCGGATAGTCGCGGAGGTGCTCCTCCAGCCACGCGACCGACTCCGCGTCGAGGTGGTTCGTCGGCTCGTCGAGGAGCAGCAGGTCCGGCCGCTCGAGGAGCACCTTCGCGAGCGCGACGCGGCGCTTCTCGCCGCCTGAGAGCTTCGACACGTCGGCGTCGCCCGGCGGCGTGCGGAGCGCCTCCATCGCGATCTGGACGTGGGTGTCCATCTCCCATCCGCCCACCGCGTCGATCTTCTCCTGCGTCACGGCCATCTCGTCGAGCAGCGCCTGCATCTCGTCGGCGTCGCTCGTCTCGCCGAGCTTCGCGTTGATCTCCTCGAACCGCACGAGGAGCTTCTTCATGTCCGAGAGCCCGTCCTCGATGTTCTCGCGGACGTTCTTCGACGGATCGAGCCGCGGCTCCTGCAGCACGTACCCGACGCGCACGCCCGGCGCCGGCGACGCCGTGCCGTCGAAGTCCCTGTCCACCCCCGCCATGATCCGGAGCAGCGTGGACTTCCCCGCGCCGTTGCTCCCGATCAGCCCGATCTTCGCCCCGGGGAGGAACGCGAGCGTGATGCCCTTCAGGACCTCCTTCTGGTCGAAGGTCTTCCGGACGCCCTCCATCGTGAACACGTACTGCGGATTGCCCATCGGGACACGAACCTCGCGCATGGCCGGCCGAACCCCGCCGCGCACATCGCGCCGCGGAACCCGCACGGAAGCCCGGCAGTCTGCCCGAGGGCGCGGCGCGGGGACGCGGGAACTCGGCGGGACGGGGGTCAGCGGAGCAGGTGCGCAGCCCGCCCGGCACGGGAGTGGCGGTGACGCGTCTGGAGCGCTACGCAGTGGTACGAGGTCGTCGCGAGCGCCGAAGCTCCTCCCCGCGGATCCCACCGACCGGCGTCCGGCGCGCCCGCACCTCGCTGGGTTCGCGCCACGGCGACTTCGAGCGCCGACAGCCAGGGCTTCCACGCGTCTCCGCCGAGGTTGTGCGCGGCGAGGCTTGCGATCCACACGTACTCGGGCTCATCGTCGATGCCCGGCGCGTCCCCCCTCGGCGTCCGGTCACCGAACGCCGCGAGCAGGAGACGCAGGTCCGCCGGAGGTGCGGCCGACGGATCTTCTCGAGTCGTCAGGATTCGCGCCAGCGCCAGCGCGGCAGCCGCCTTCGGCGTTTCCGGAGCCTTCGTGAGCGCTGGTCGCGAGACAAGGTCGCGGAGCGCACTCTTGTCCGGCACCAGATCGGCAAGTACGGCCGTCTGGAACAACAGGACGCCGTACGCGGTGAGCACGGGGTCCTCCGCGCCTTCTCGGTACCCGGCTCCCCATCCGCCGCCGGGGACGCGCGCTGCGAGGGCGAAGTTCACGCCACGCGCCGCAGACTCCCGGAACAGCGGGGACTGAGTCATCCCGTAGATCTCGCTCATCGCGAGCGCCGCGATCAGGTGGCGGCGCATCCAACCGGACGCGGCTCGAGGCGCGAAGCACCCGTCCGCGTCCTGCCGGTCCCTCAGCCATCTTGCGGCGGCACGGACCACGTCCTTGTGAGTTCCGGCCTGGTGCGTTTCGCCCGCGCCGAGGAAGGCGAGCAGCGCGAGACCGGTGGACTCGGCATCGCTCGTCCCGTCGCCGAATCCGCCGTCGGGGTTGGCGTGCGCGGCAATCCACGACAGACCGAGGTCCACCGCGTCGGGTGCCCGCCGCCCAAACCCTCGACTTCCGAAGTGACCCCTGGCTCTGGTCGGGTCGGCGGGGTCACCCGGACCCACGCTCCGGTCGGCCTCGCTCGCGTCGCTGACCACCGGGTCCTCGGCCGCGCGCTCCATATCCCGGAGCGGCTCCGGGTCCTCGGCTTGCTCCGGCGCGGACGATGTCGTCGCCGCGGGCCGTGGCGGAATGCCCTGCGCCTCGCGGGCCCGCGACTCGGCAGCCTCGAGCTCCGCGAGGTTCCGCGGATCGAGCCGTGCGCGGTCCTCCGGGAGGAGGACCAGGAACGACGTGTACGGGCACTGGACGCCCGAGTCGATCGAGAGGTCGATCATGGCGCGCACGATCTCGTCGCCGGTCGAGTAGGCCCCGCGATCGAGGGCGGCGAAGTAGGCGTCGTCGGAGAGTCCGGCGCGGAGTCGCGCGGCCTGGCCGAGGTAGGCGAGATTCTGCCGCGCGTAGACGTCGCGGACGATCGACGCGCCGCCGGCGGCCGTGACAGGGGCCTTCGCGCGGAGCTCGACCGCGCGGCCGTCGATCACGCCGCGCACGGAGACCTCGACCGACGACGCGTCGGCGCCCGCCGGCAGGCGTCCCGTGAGCACCGCCTGCTCGCCGAGGTAGAGGTCGCGGACGTCCCGCGGGTAGAGGTCGTCGGCCGGCGCGCCGTTCACCGTGACGACGAGGCCGCCCATCACGGGCGAGGCCGTGCGTGAAAGGAACTGCCGCAGCCGCGACTCGGTCTCGCCGCCCTCCCGGAAGATCTCCGCGGCGCCGCGGCCGGCGGTCGCGATGCCTTCGACCAATGCGCCGTCCACGTCGGCGCCGACGCCGAACGTGAAGATCCGCGTCCCGGACTCGCCGCTCTTCCGCGCGAGCGCGCAGATCTCCGCGGGTGCCGAGAGCCCTGCCGTGGGCCGGCCGTCGGTCACCAGGACCACGAGCCCCACGCGGCCCGCGGCCGGGCGGATCTCCGATGCCGCGCGCACGGCGTCTCCCAGCGCGGTTCCGCCCGCGGCGTGCACCGCGCCGATGAGCGCCCGCAGCTTCTCCCGGTTCGCCTCGTCGGCAGGGACCGGCTCGACGGCGAAGCGTGCGAGCTCGCTCGAGAACACGATCACGTTTGCGCGATCCCTTGCGCGCAGGTTGTCGATGAGCCAGAGCGCGGCGCTCCGCGCCTGCTCCATTTTCTGTCCGTCCATGCTCCCGGACGTATCCAGCACGAGCGTGACGTCGCGCGGAAGCGTCCGATCGACGGGCACGTCGGGCGGCGTCACGACGGCCGCGTACCACGTCTCGCCGCGCGGCGAACGCCACGTCTTCACGGCGAGCGACGCCTCCGGCGCGGCGACCCGCGCCGTGACCACGATGTCGCGGTCGAGCTTCGCCCCGGTCCGCTCGAACGATGCGCGCGACTCGGTCGGCCCCGCGGCCGTGACGAGGATGCCCGGCGCGTCCGACGCGCACGACACGACCGGCGCCGACGACCGGAGCGTCAGCGAGAACGTGAAGTCGCGCTCGGTCGCCGCGGCGCCTCCCGCCAGCGCGAGCGGGTAGACGTAGCGGTGCTCCCCGCGGACGAGCGGGCACGCCTCGACCCACGTGCACTCGACGACGGTCTCCTTGTCGCGCACGACCGGGAAGACCGACATGCGGAACGCGTTCCGCCCGACCTGCTCGACGAGCGCCGGGTCGATGTTCCGCCGGACGAGGCTGTCGTACGCGCGCCGCGCCGTCCGCCGCTCGGCGAGCAGCCCCTCGAAGCGCTTCCCGTCGGTCTCCATCGCCACATCCACGAGCGCCGCGCCGTCCGGCACCGGGAACGTCCACACCGCCTCGAGCGGCGCCTCGGCCGCGCTGCGGAAGCTCTGCCGCACGGTCGTCCGCGCGAGACCGTCCTCGACGACCGCCGTGACGCGCTGCGACACGAGCCGGATCGCCCGGCTGCCGTCGCGGGCGACGAGACGTTCGGTGCCGACCGGCGCCACGTCGGCCTCCTGCGCCGCGCACTCGTCGGAAGTTCCCGCTGCAGCCGCGAGCGCCGCCCCGGCCAGCACCGCCAGCAGGCCGCGCAGACGAACGCCCCACGCACGGCAGGTGACCGAACCCATGGCGCGAACCTCCGTCTCGGCGCGGCTCGGTCGCGCCTCCCGGCCGCGCGGGGGGCAAGCCCGCCGTGCGGCCGACATGGGACGTGAACGGAGGCGGGGCTTCCCAGGTTCGGATCAGGAACGACGCGGCGGCTCCGAAGACATGCTGCGCCACGTCTTCGCAAGGGCGTCCTGCGCCTTCTGCGATGTGAGCGCCTTCATCTTCGACACAAGGCTCACGTAGAGCGCCGCAACGACAGCGGCATCCCCCGCGGCGAACCGGATCAGATCGGAGTCCGCGTCGTTCCGCTTCGCGCGGATCGCATTCAGGTCCCGTGCGACCTGAACCGACGTCGCCACATTCGCGCTCCAGAGCACCTCCGGGAGGACCCTGGTAGAACCCCGGCACGCGCCGCTCTGGTAGAACTCGCGACGGCCGACTCGAGGCCACGGCGACGCTGTGGAACCCCGGCACGCGCCGCTCTGGTAGAACGCGGAAGGTCGCAGACGATCATGCCCCATTGCTGTGGAACCCCGGCACGCGCCGCTCTGGTAGAACAGGAACTCGGCGACTTCGTCGCTCACCGACGCTGTGGAACCCCGGCACGCGCCGCTCTGGTAGAACTCACCCGAGCCGCGCGCTTGGCATCGTCGAGCTGTGGAACCCCGGCACGCGCCGCTCTGGTAGAACCCGAACGGGCCGCTTCCGCCTTCACGCGGAGCTGTGGAACCCCGGCACGCGCCGCTCTGGTAGAACACCCCTGGCCCGCATCCGCGGTCACCGCGCGCTGTGGAACCCCGGCACGCGCCGCTCTGGTAGAACGGACGATGCGGCGGCCCGCGCGGCGGCCGAGCTGTGGAACCCCGGCACGCGCCGCTCTGGTAGAACCGCGTCGCCCGCGAACGCTTCGGCCCGCTGCTGTGGAACCCCGGCACGCGCCGCTCTGGTAGAACACGGCCCCGCGGCGGCCGAGAGAGCTTCCCGCTGTGGAACCCCGGCACGCGCCGCTCTGGTAGAACTCCAGAGCATGCGACCGCATGCGGAGGCGAGCTGTGGAACCCCGGCACGCGCCGCTCTGGTAGAACCGGCCCTGTCGTCCACGCGACGGGTGAGTGGCTGTGGAACCCCGGCACGCGCCGCTCTGGTAGAACCGGCAACCATGCCGAGGCGCTCTGGCTCCGGCTGTGGAACCCCGGCACGCGCCGCTCTGGTAGAACTCACCTGGACCTCGACTTCGCGGCGTTCGCGCTGTGGAACCCCGGCACGCGCCGCTCTGGTAGAACCAACGAGACCGCGCGCCGCCGCGTGGTTCTGCTGTGGAACCCCGGCACGCGCCGCTCTGGTAGAACTGTCCCGGTCGAGGTTGCACGCGACGACGTGCTGTGGAACCCCGGCACGCGCCGCTCTGGTAGAACCGCGCTCGCCTACGCCGAGTCGCGTCCCGAGCTGTGGAACCCCGGCACGCGCCGCTCTGGTAGAACCGGATCCCCCGTCCCCGACTGCAACATCGCGCTGTGGAACCCCGGCACGCGCCGCTCTGGTAGAACACGGCACCACGGGCACCGTCGAGCCCGTCAGCTGTGGAACCCCGGCACGCGCCGCTCTGGTAGAACGAAGAAGCTCCTCGAGCGGCTCGCCTGCCAGCTGTGGAACCCCGGCACGCGCCGCTCTGGTAGAACAGGTGTCGCGCGCGACGGTCGAGCGGACCTGCTGTGGAACCCCGGCACGCGCCGCTCTGGTAGAACACCTCCCTCGTTAGCCCAGGCGGGCAGAGGAGTTGCGACGAACCGGGCCGTCTAGAAGAGCGCAAGCTGCTCCGGAGGGGCCTCGGCCGGGACCCGTTTCGGGCCGCGGAAGACCTCCATCTTCGCGAACTGCGCGTCGGTCACGGACAGGATGCGGACGCGGCCGTCTGGCGGGATCGAACGGCGAACCGCCTTGCGGTGCGTCTCGCTCGCCTCCTCGGAGCCGCAGTACCGGGCGTACACCGAGTACTGGAGCATCACGAATCCCTGTTCAACCAGCTTCTTTCGGAAACGCGTGTAGAGCCGACGCGCGACCTTGTCGTCCACAGGCAGGTCGAACATGGCGAACAACCACATGGCGCGGTACCCCGACAGGTTGATGTCGCTTCCCGGCACTTCACGACTCCGGAAGCAGCAGGGACCTTCGTTCTCCGGCGAAGACCTGGGCCAGCGAGACGGCCGTTGCGGCCGCGGCATCGGGAAGCGGACGGGCCGACCCGTCGATCCGCACGTGGGCCATCACCTCGGCGACGAGGAACGCCTTCGACGCCGGGTCGAGGTCCCCGAGCGACCCGCGCTCCCGCAGTTCGGCGGCGACGACCACGTCCGCGTGCGGCCGGTAGGGCTCCATCAGATCGTCGGCGAGGCAGAACGCATTGTACCGATTTCGGTGGTGCAGCCCGAACGAGGGGTGCAGTCCGGCGCCGCACACCGCTCGCGCGATCACCGAACGCACGATCGCGTAGGCATAGTTTAGCCACTGGTTGACGCCGGGCGACTCCGCGTCGCGCCGGAAGGCGGCGTCGGCGAACAGCAACGGCCAGTACCGGCGTGCGGCCTGGGCCTCGACGTTGTCCGGGTCGCCCGATCGGACGCGCACGGACATCTCCTTCAGGCCGTGGTCGGCTCCGTGAAGTTCCCGAAGAACCTCGGCCTGGCGACGGATCTTGCTCCGTACGACTTCTTGCCAGAGCCGCTTGCGGAGCGGCAGGCCCGCAGACGCCTGCCGATGCAACCGCTCGGTCTGCACGTGGTGACCTTGAACGGGTTGCATCACCGCGACAGGAAGGAACTTGTCGTCAACGATGACGACTCCGCAACCGGCCTCAGCAAGCGCTCGCAGAGCGCCCGGGCTGATGCCGACTCGCGGATGTGAGATGATCACCGACGCCACATCGCAAACCGCGACCATTGAGTCCGGCCGGTTCTCACGTCGAATCAGCAGATTGCCGTCGCGGAGCGACACGGTGGATTCCGGCGAAGACACCTCAACAATGCGGTGCATCCGGCACATCTTTGCGGTGAGCCCGACGAACCGCCCCGAGGGTATCGATCCACACAGGAACCGCACGCCTTCGCCGAAGCAGAGCGACGGGGTTTGTGCCTTGTGACCGATGGAACGACCGAAGCGGGTGCTTGGAGCGGTCCGTCGGCGTCGAGAGTTGCAACGGCCAGAGGGCGATCTCGCCTGAGCTGACCGATGTCACCCGCACCAACGCGCGCCGCCCGTCCGCTCCGTCCCACTCCAGCACGTCGCCGTTATGGAGGTCGAACAGGTGACGCCGCCCGGCCGGGAGATCTGCTCGCACTCCGGAAACCGCAGCGAACTTCGTGACGATCGGCCCGGATTCCCATGCCGTCACCGCGCCTTCCGACCCCACGACTCCGTAGACGGGCATGCAATGATTCGACCCCGCGCGAACGCGGCGCTCTTCGGGCCCGGACCCGACGAGCATCAGCGACGACTTGTAGGCCACGCGCACGGCGCGGATCAGGTTGCCGGACCGTGGATCCCGCGGCAGGCGTGCCGGGTCGGCGAACGCCTTCTTCGGATCCGATTCGCCCAGCTTGGCAAGCTGCTCGGCTACGACGGTTCGAACCGACGCGTCCACGATGTCCTTCACGCTCGGACCCGTCAGCGCATCCAACCTCGTCCGGAGCACGTATCGCGACTCGCCGTTTGCATCCACCCTCCGCCCGTAGTAGGTCTCCTCGTGAAGCTGCCCGCGGGCCCGGCGGTCGGCACGATACGAGGGCACCACCGCCCGGACCACCGCCGTCGCGTCGTGGAGGAATGACGGCCATGGCGGGGCCACCTCAGCGAACCGACGCCGCCCTTCTGCCAGCGAACGTTCTGCGGCGTCGCTGAGGCGCTTCACGATCCCGGGACCCGTGAGCGCCACCGCAACCGCGTCCACCGTGTGGTGGCGGAAGTCGTCGCGGATCTTGTCCTCTGCACCCAGGATGGTCGGCATCCGCAGTTCCCGGCGCACATGCGCCGTCACGCCGCCGCCCAGCGTCTGGACCCGGCGCTTGTGCTCGGCATCGACCACCCCGCCGTAGAGGCGGGCGATCAGGTCGGCCGAAACGCGCGCGGCGTACGCCGTGTCCGTGAGCTGCCTGCTGCGGAACTGCTCCAGGTAGTCCTGGAGCTCGGCGCCATCGAGCAGGAACCGCCGGAGCTTCTCGCGGCGCAGGTCGCTCTTGAACTCCCGCACCGCGTCGAGGATGCGCTCCCACCGGGGGGTGCTTCCGTACGCCTGGAACGGCGTGCGGTTCCGCTTCACGTTCCGGTTCTCGTCCGCCATGCACAGCGTCTTGTTGAGGAACGAGTCGTCGAGCGACAGGCTGAGCGGAATGATGTGCTCGATCTCGACCTGGCCGCCGATCAGCTCCCTCATCCCGAAGGCCTTGCCCGTGTAGGGGCACGTGAACCCGCATTCCTCGGCGAGGAGGACCATCTCCACGTATCGCCCCGAGGGTGTCGGCATGCTGCACTCGTCGCGGAGCCTTGCCACCGCCGCGTCGCGCCGCTTCTGCTGCGCCCGCATGCGCTTCGCGGCCTCGTCCCGCTGCTTCCCGGACCGTTTGAGATCCCGGACCATCTCGATCCGGATCAGGTCCGGCTTGCCGTGCTCCCGGATGATCGCGTTCACCACGCGGCGGACCTGCCCCACCGTGCGTCGCACGCTCGGGTTCCGGACGACTCCCGGAGCGGTACGCTCCGAGAGGATGGGGATCCGATCCACCGCGGCTCCCGCCGCGCCGCGGTGCGGATAGCTGTTCTTCACCGCCGTTGCGTACTGAACCCCGGCCTCCATGTCCGGCAGGAGCCTCCGAATCGCCGCCCGCGAGAGTCCGGCACGGCGGTCGCTGAAGTCAACCGACGCGGCGAGGCGATCCGCGTCGCTCTTCTCCAGCCCGGCTGCGACGAGTCGCGACGACGTCGCGGCTTCGCTCTCGCCCGACACGATCGCTTCGACGGCGCGCTCCTGCATCTCCGGAGCGAGCTGGTCCCATGCGGAGCCGATGACCTTGCGCATCACGGCGCCGGTCTCGTCGCCCACGAGCTTCTCCTCGCCCGCCCGGCCCAGGTTCACGTCTTCGTCATCTGTCAGCCCGAGCATCTTCCGCAGCCGCGTGATCGTGATGGAACCCTTCCTCGACAGTTCATCGAGCAGCTTCCCGCGCTCCTCCGGGCGGAGCCGGCGGCCGGACACCGTGAGATCGTTCACCCGCTGGAGCAGCCGGAACCTCTGGGCGACCGGGTAGGCGAGGAGCGCCCGCCGACGGCCGGGCTCGAGCTCGCACCGCCCGATCAGGTGCTTCGCCGACCGGAGCGGGCGCTGATGAAAGAGCGCGCGATGAACCACCTTCCTCGTCGCTGCGGTCATCTCGCGCCGATGATGCGGCTCCTGCGCGCTCCAGATGGCATCGAACTCCCTCTCGTACAGGGCGCGCGTGGTGCGCAGGGTCCGCACCCGTCGTTCCTGCGGGTTCATGCGATAGAGGCAAGCGCCCAAGGTGGTGCCGGACCGCGACACCTCGGCCTCGAGTTGCTTCATCTCCTCCTTGGTCTTTGTCTCCTTCGCATCCGGGCGCTCACGGCGGTCGGCGCGCTTGTTGCTCTTGAACCCGCGGCGCTGCGCCAGGTGCAGCATGACGCGTGCGAGTTCGAGGAGGCTGAGCCGGCGCTCGAGGGCCTCGGCTCGCAGGCGGTAGGGCATCAACTGCGCTCTCCGGTGGCGCTCTTCGACCGGGAGTTGCGCGTCGGCGGCCGCGAACGCCGGGTGAATCTGCGCATCGATCCTCTGGATCGCGTCGTGGCGGTCTGCGCCGCGCGGAGCGTGCGAACCATCCGGCGGCGGGACCCACCCGAGCTCCGCGAGCACCGCAAAGACGCGCGCGATGCGCCGCGTGCGGCGGAGCGTCTGACGGCGCCGCAGACGTGCGTCGCGCCGCGCAACGGCCCGGGACTGCCCCTTCGCGTCGAGCCCCTCCGGGAAGATCCGCACTCCCGCCGCGACGATCGAGTCGAGGTCGGGGTCGGCGTGGTCGCCGGTTCCCGAGAGCAGCGCCCATCCGACCGATGTCGTGCCGATGTCCAGACCGAGAACCAGTCGTCGGCCCCCTCCGGCCTTCGCTGATTCGGACTTCGAGCCGTCCATGTGTCTCCTCCTTGCGCCGGGACAAGAT
Source organism: Planctomycetota bacterium (assembly GCA_022072415.1). Taxonomy (GTDB): domain Bacteria; phylum Planctomycetota; class JAJSAM01; order JAJSAM01; family JAJVHW01; genus JAJVHW01. The sequence continues at coordinate 13,516 of JAJVHW010000133.1, read as the reverse complement.
ACACCGTACACTCCCCTGCGTTCTACCAGAGCGGCGATTGCCGGACGTTTCACAGCAACGAACGAACAATCGTCGTGGGTAAAGCTCTGCGGAGCTACCTCGTACGCCCGGCCAAGCGCCGGGCGTCGTCGTTTCTGCGCGACGCTTCCCGGGAACTCACCACGGCCGACCGCGTCGAACCGGGAGACTGCGTGAACCGTTCGTTCCGAGGAGGCTCCCGTGACGATGTCCAGGCGTTCCGGTCGTGTGTCGATGGTGCTGATGGTCGGAGCCGCGGTGGCGGCGGGCGCGGTGGCGCCGCGGGAGGCGCGGGCGGAGGACGAGGACGGGACGTCGCTCACCGTCTACTCGTCGGCCGATCCGGCGGGGTTCGACCCGCAGCAGTTCGTGACGCAGCAGCGGAACGGATGGGACCGCAACTGGGTGTCGCAGGTGCCCGGCTTCGGCGTGGTGAAGGAGACGCGGCGCATCCCGGTCGAGCAGGGGCGGAACGACCTCCGCTTCACCGACGTCGCGGTGTTCATCGACCCGACCACGGTGTCGTTCCGCGATCTCACGGACCCGGGCACGGCGGTGCTGGAGCAGAACTTCCAGTTCGACCTGGTGTCGCCGTCGAAGCTGATCGAGAAGTACATCGACCGCGAGATCACGCACGAGACGACGAAGGACGGACAGGTCGTCGCGACCCTGAAGGGGAAGGTCCTCTCGGTCAACCAGGGGATGGTCGTGCTCCAGACGGCCGACGGCATCCGCTTCCTCTCGTCGATGGACCCGGGGATCCGCCTCCCGTCGCTCCCCGACGGGCTCCTCACGAAGCCGACGCTCGTGTGGAAGCTCGACGCGCTGCAGGGCGGGGACCACCGCGTGCGGACGACCTACCAGACCGCCGGGCTCACGTGGCGCGCGGACTACAACGTCGTGCTCAACGGCGACGACACCCGGGCCGACATCTCCGCCTGGGTGTCGCTCCTCAACCTCTCCGGCGCGACGTTCAAGGACACGAAGCTGAAGCTCGTGGCGGGCGACGTGCAGCGCGTGCAGGCGCCGCGGCCGTCCCGCGGCCCGATGACCGGCGCGAAGGCGCGTTCCGCCGCGGCCGAGGGCTTCGAGGAGAAGGCCTTCTTCGAGTACCACCTCTACACGCTTCCGCGGAAGACCGACGTGCTTCAGAACAGCACGCAGCAGATCACGCTCTTCCCCGCCGCCAACGGCGTGAACGTGGAGAAGCTCCTCGTCTACTACGGCGCGGCCGAGACGGCGTACTGGAACTTCGGCTCGCCGGCGACCGACCGGGATCTCCGGCCCTCCGGGAACCCGAAGCTCGACGTGTACGTGCGGTTCAGGAACGAGAAGGCGAACGCGATGGGCATGCCGCTGCCGAAGGGCAAGGTGCGCGTCTACAAGCAGGACGACGCCGACGGCACGCTCGAGTTCGTGGGCGAGGACCTGATCGACCACACGCCGCGCGACGAGCAGGTGCTCGTCAAGCTCGGGCAGGCGTTCGACGTGGTCGGCGAGCGGACGGCGACGGACTTCACGATCAACACCGGGCGCAAGGAGATGATCGAGACCTTCCGCATCACGCTGCGCAACCACAAGGACGCCGCGCAGAAGGTGCTCGTGAAGGAGAACCTCTACCGCTGGACCAACTGGGAGATCACGGCGAAGTCCGACGAGTTCTCGAAGATCGACTCGCGGACCATCCACTTCGACGTGAACGTGCCGCCGCGGGGGGAGAAGCAGGTGACCTACACCGTGCGGTACACTTGGTAGCGGCGGTGTCCCCGGAGGTGCGCCCATGTCGGACGGTTCCCGCGCGTTCCCTGCGCTCGTCGTCTGCCTTCTCGGCGCCTTCGTCGCCTGGGCTTCTCTCGGGGCGGCCGGCGCGGAGACGGTGAAGGAGAAGAAGGAGCAGCTCCAGAAGGACCTCCGCGACACGGGCGTCTCCGACGGCTGGATCTACGACGACATCGACGCCGGCTTCGCGCGCGCCGCGAAGGAGAAGAAGCCGGTCTGCATCGTCTTCCGCTGAGTCCCCTGAGGCTCCTGCAGGAGCTTGGACGCGCAGGTTGCGCGTCGAGAGGACCTCCGGCTCCGCGAACTGCTCGAGCAGTTCGTGTGCGTCCGCGCCGTCGAGATGGAGGGCGTGGACCTCTCGCTCTTCCAGTTCGACTACGACATGTCGTGGCACGTCTTCTTCCTGAACGCCGACCGCACGGTCTACGGGCGCTACGGCACCCGCGCGGGGCCGGAGTCGGCCGAGGGGAACGACGTGTCGGTGGACGGTCTCGTGGAGGCCTGCCTCGGCGCCCTCGAGATCCACGCGGGGTATCCCGCGAACAAGGCGTCGCTCGCGAAGAAGCGCGGCGTGAAGCTCGAGGCGAACGAGATCCGGCAGTTCCCGCTGTTCAAGAGCCGGTTCGCGGGCGACCCGCCGCGCAACTGCGCGCACTGCCACCACGTGTTCGAGGCGGTGCGGAGCGTGCCGCGGTCGGAGAAGAGGCCTCTCTCCGACGACCTGATGTTCCCGTTCGCGAAGCCGGACCGCCTCGGGCTCGTCCTCGACAAGTCGAAGCGCGCGACGGCGCTGTCGGTGGCGCCGGGATCGGCCGCGGACAAGGCGGGGTTCCGCGCCGGGGACCGCGTGCTCTCGCTCGGCGGTCAGCCGCTCATCTCGATCGCGGACGTGCAGTGGGTGCTCCAGTTCGCCACGGAGCCGTGCGACCTCGCGGCCGAGGTGGATCGCGGAGGCGAGCGCGTGAAGCTGACGCTCCGCCTGGAGAAGAACTGGCGGAGGGGCGAGGACATCCTCTGGCGCGCGTCCACGCAGCCTCTCCGGCTCTTCGGCTGGGGCGCCCCCGCGCCCGACGAGCGCGAGCAGTCCGGCGCGAAGCCGGGCGAACTATGCGTGCGCGTCACGAACCTGCCGCCGAACGGCCCCGCCTACCGCGCCGGGCTCCGGGCCGGCGACATGATCGTGGCGATCGACGGCGACAGGCGCTCGAAGACCGAGATGGAGTGGCTCGAGTACCTCTACCAGGAGCGCGTGCGCGGGCAGGAAGTGACGTTCACGGTGATGCGCGCCGGGAAGCGGGAGAAGTTCAAGGTCGAGGCGCCGTAGTCACATCACGCGGATCTTCACCGTCTCGCCGATCCAGGCGAGGCGCGCCATCAGGCGGTCGTAGTCCGCGTCGCGGAGGCGGAACCACGTGTTCTCGTGCCAGCCGCGGTCGAGCGGCGCGGTGGGAGAGCCGGGGCGCGGGGCGGACATCTCGAAGATCGCGTCGCCGACCGCGCGAAGGACCTCCTGGAGCCCCTCGTGGCCCGCGTAGCGGCCGTCGCGCTCGGGGCGGATCTGCACGGACCCGGTGGCGAAGCGGCGCGTCGGCGTCCCCGCCGCGCGGCCGTGGAGCACGGCATCGGCCCACGCGCCGTAGAGGTCGAACTCGTTCCCCGCGGCGTGCATGTCCCAGATCCGCTCGCCCGCCGGGCGCGCCCCGATCTCCGACACCTTGAGACCCTTCGGGCCGAAGAACCACTCGAGGTGCGTCGCGCCGTCGGCGATGCCGAGCGTCTCGTTCACGCGCGCCGCGGCCGCATGGAGCTCCGCGTAGCCGGGCGACTCGACGCGGTTCGTGCAGCCGATCCGGGGGCGGATCGCGCGCGACCCGATCGCCTCGAGGCAGCTCGGGAAGTAGTGCCCGACGAACCCGTGCGCCACCCGGCCGCCCGCCATGACGGTGTCGTAGAACCCCTCGTGGCCCTCCACGAACTCCTCGAGGATGATCCGCCGGGACGCATCGGGCCGCAGACGGTCGAGCGCCTTCGCCAGGTCGGCCGCGCTCTCGCAGCGGAACGTGTCGTTCGTGCCGAACCCCGCAAGCGGCTTCGCCACGAGCGGATACCCCTCGCGCTCCGCGAACGCCTCGGCTTCGGCGCGGCTCGACGCCGCGGCGGACGCGGCGCACGGGATCCCCGCCGCGCGCCACGCCTCCTTCATCGCGGCCTTGTCGCGGCAGAGAGTCGCCGTCCGGACGGGGAGCCCCGGAACGCCGAGCGCCTCGCGGAGCCGCGCGGCGCCGACGATCGCCGGCTCGTCGATCGTCTCCACCCGTTCGATCCGGCGCTCCCCGTCGATCCCGCGCGCCGCGGCGAGCGCCTCGGCGTCGTCGAGGAGCGACTTCACCTGCACGTACCGGTCGAGGCGTCGCCGGAGTTCTGCGGAGAGCTTCTCCCGCGACGCGTGCCCGATCCCGGACACCTCCGCCCCCGCCCGCTTCAGCGCGTCGACGAAGCGGAGGTTGTACGGGCCGGTCTCAGGCGCGAGGAAGAGGACGTGCATCCGGCCGATGATCCCGCGGGATCGGCGCCGAGTACTCGCCAATTCCCCGGCTTCCCCTCGTCACATCCTCCGCACGCGGATCACGGCGGGCACCGAGACGGTGACCTCGTCGAGGACGCATCGGATGACGAGAGTGAGGGAGAACGACTCGTCCACGACCGGAGTCCACCCGTAGGAGTACGTGCAATTGGGCGGCAACCCGATCAGGCCGCGCACTTCCTCGGCCGCCCGGATGAGCTGCCGCGCCACGGCGCGGATCTCGCCCGGCCGGAGCCGGACGGTTCCGTACGGCTCGAAAGGGCTCCCGTTGATGGAGAACTCCATGGCGTACAGCCCCGGCCTCAGGTCCTCGCCGCCGGGAGGCCCCCGGTTGATGTCCTGGCCCTTGTTGTAGACGAGGAAGTGCTGCTCCTTGTCGCAGGCGGTGATCGTGACCCGCCCCGCTCCGGATGCCGCCCCCATCCGGAACGAGATGTGCCCGTCTGGGGTGACGACCAGCGAAGAGGTGTCCACCGCCTGTGACGGCCCCGCGTTCTGGAGGACGACGGAGGCCGGACCCGGACACCCCGGAGGAAGCGCGAACTTGAAGTCGGCGTCGTCGCCGGCATGAAGGAAGCCGGCCGATCCCCGCGGCCACACCATCGACAGCATCGGCTTCCCGAGCACCGCGGCGGCCTTCTCCCCGAAGCGCCACGCGGACTCCACGCGTTTCAGCAGCACCTTCGCGGTGGCGCGGCCGCCCTCGACGTACCGCTCTGCCGAGAGGATGGCGCTCGAGTACTGCCGCAGGCGCGTCCTCAGCTTGCGGACGGCCGGGCCGAGCTCCTCGGCGAGCGCCGGATCCGCCAGCGCTTCCGCCGACTGCGCCGCGAGGAGCAGCGCCTCGTCCAGCGACGCGACCGACGCGGCGACGTCGCCGTCCACGAAGAGTCCCCACGAACCGTGCACGAGGTCGCTGGAGTCCACGATCATCTGCCGCAGTGCGGCAGGTGTCGTCGGGGACGGCGCGGCCTGGCCGACGAGCAGGGACATGAAGATCACGAGCAGCGCCGCCGATTGGCGAAGCGCGCGCTTCCAGGAACGCGAGCAGGCGAGTGACATGGCCGCAGCCTCCTGCCGGGAAGGCGCGTCCGGTGCGGTCCTGCGCGTCGTGCGAGTCGGCCGTCCGGTCGGCGCTCCGCCGACGGAGTCACGCTACGGGGACCGCAGCGATCCCCTTGGAACGTGCGTCACGCCGCCGGCGTGACGCCGGCGGATCGGTGACGCACGCCCGGGCTCAGTCGCGCATCACCTTCGTCACGGCCGCCGCGATGCGGTTCGTGTCGGGGAGGTACGCGGCCTCGCGGGCGAGGAGCGGGAAGGGGGTGTCCCAGCCGCACACGCGCATCATCGGCGCGCGGAGGTGGTAGAAGGCGTCCTCGCAGACGCGGGCGTAGATCTCGCCGGCGAGGCCGCCGGTGCGCGGCGCCTCGTGCACGACGACCAGCCGGCCGGTCTTCCGGACCGACGCGACGATCGCGTCGTGGTCCATCGGGTTCAGCGACAGCAGGTCCACGATCTCGACGGAGACGGGAAGGCCCTTCACGGCCTCCTTCGACCGCTTGACCATGGCGCCCCACGTCACGATCGTCACGTCGGTCCCCGCCTGCGCGATCTCCGCCTTCCCGATCGGGAGCGGGTCGCCGTTCACCGGGACCTCCTCCTTGATCGCGCGGTAGACGTACTTCGGCTCGAAGAAGATCACCGTGTCCTTCGCGCGGAGCGCGGCCTTCATGAGGCCGTAGGCGGTGCGCGGGCCGGAGGGCATCAGCGTGATGAGACCCGGCGTGTGGACGTACATCACCTCTTCCGACTCGCTGTGGTGCTCGAGCGCGCGGATGCCGCCGCCGGACGGCGCGCGGACGACCATCGGCACGGTGAGCGACCCGCAGGTGCGCTGGCGGAAGCGGGAGCTGTGCGGCTGGATCTGCTCGAAGGCGTAGTTCATGAAGCCGGAGAACTGGATCTCGCAGACGGGGCGCATGCCGCCGATCGCGAGGCCCACGGCGACGCCGGCGATCGCCGACTCCGCGAGCGGCGTGTCGATCACGCGGTCGTTCCCGTACTTCGCGAGGAGGCCCTGCGTGACGCGGAACACGCCGCCGTCCACGCCCACGTCCTCGCCGAGGAGCATGACCGACGGGTCCCGCGTCATCTCCTCGTCGAGGGCGCGGTTGATGGCCTGGACCATCGTGATGCGTTCGCCGGACATGACTACTCCGCCTCCTGGAGTTCGCCCACGACGCTGCTGCTGCCGCCCTGCTTCTTCTGCGCGGTCGCGCCCTGGAGCACGGCGCGGCCGGAGAGAGCGGCGCGCGCCTCCTCCTTCTGCCGGGCGAGGTAGGGGTCCATCTCTGCCACCGTGTGGTCGAACATGGCCAGCGGGTCGGGGTCGGAGTCGCGGAACGCCTCCGCCTCGGCGACGGCCTGCTGGATCTCCGCGTTGATGCGCGACTCGAGCGCGTCCTGCTCCTTGTCGCTCCACACGCCCCGGGCGGTCAGGTACTTCCGCATGCGGTCCACGGGGTCGCGCTTCACCCACGCGTCCTCTTCCGCCTTCGTGCGGTAGACGCTCGGATCGTCGGCCGTGGTGTGGACGCCGCGGCGGAACGTGATGCCCTCGATCAGCGTGGACATGCCCGAGGAGCGCCCGATCTCGGCGGCCTCCTTCGTCGCCGCGTAGACGGCGAAGAGGTCGTTCCCGTCCACCTGGATCCCGCGGATCCCGGCAGCGACGGCCTTCTGCGCGATCGTCTCCGACGCAGTCTGGATCCGCCGCGGCGTGGAGATCGCCCACTGGTTGTTCTGGCAGAAGAAGACGACCGGCGTGCGGAGGACGCCGGCGAAGTTCATCGACTCGTAGACGATGCCCTCGCTCGACGCGCCGTCGCCGAAGAAGACGATGGCGATGCCCTTGTCCTTCTTCCGCTTCATCGCCCACGCGAGGCCGACCGCGTGCGCGGCCTGGCCGCCCACGGGGATCGACACGGGGAGGTCGCGCGCGCCGGGAGGCGTGGCCGAACCCTCCTCGAAGCCCATCGCGTACATCAGGATCGACTTCATCGGCGCGCCGCGGTAGAGCGCGGCGGCGGCCTCGCGGAACGCGGGGACGAACCAGTCCTGCGGGCCGAGCGCCGCCATGGACCCGACCTGGCACGCCTCCTGGCCGAAGCTCGGCGCGAACGTGCCGATGCGTCCCTGACGCTGGAGCTTCAGCAGGCGATCGTCGAAGATGCGGGCGCGGACCATGTGCCCGTAGAGCTCGACGGCCTTCGCGTCGCTCATCGGGGGCTCGGCGCCGCCGACGAGGGCGCCCTCCTCGTCGAGGAACCGCAGACGGGGCGGGATCTCGAAGACCCATCCCTCCTGCGGCTCGGTGCTCTCCTTGCTCACGCCGTGCCTCCTCGTTTCCGCCCCCGGGAGGAGGCGCGGACCGCCGATCCTCTCCGGGCGGCGGGCAGTTCCAAACTCACAACGGGGCGCGCTCCGATGACCCTCCCCCTGCTTCCGGAACTGGACTCCGTGCTCGCCGACGAGCTCCGCCGCGGCGACGACGCCGCGCTCTGGCGCGGCGCCGCGCTCCGGGCCGCCGAGGAGATCGCCGGGCTCGACCTCAGGCTCGAGGCGCCCCCCCGGCACGTCCACCTCGCCCTGGCGAAGCCCCGCCGGCGGACCGACGGGGGGCACGAGGACGACTCCCCCGTCTTCGCGGCGTGGTGGGAGCGGGAGCGCGGCGGCGCCTTCGCCCCCGTCCGGGGGCCCCCCCGGCTCCGGAGACGGAGAGGGCACTTCGTGGCGACGCTCCTCCTCCCCGGAGGCACCGAGGGTCTCGCGTGGATCGACGCGCTCATGCTCTGGCGGCCGCACCTCCCGTGGGCCCCACCGGACGCGGCCGGGAGCCACGAGATCGGCCGGTCGCGCCAGCGGTGGCGGCGCGACGCCGACGCGCGGTGGGTTTTCGCGGGGATGGACGACGGCGCGTAGCGTCGGCGCATGACCACGCACCCGTCCTCGACCGACGATCTCGTCGGCGCGTTCCTCGCCCAGCCGACGTTCGCCGTCGTCGGCGCGTCGCCCGACCGCACGAAGTACGGGAACAAGGTGCTCCGCTGCTACGCGCAGCACGGCCGCGCCGTGACGCCGGTCCATCCGAAGGAGGCGGTCGTGGAAGGCCTCGCCGCGTTCCCGTCGCTCTCGGCGATGTCCTCGCCGCCGGCGGCGGTGTCCGTCATCACGCCGCCCGCGGTCACGGAGAAGGTCGTCGAGGAGTGCGGACGCCTCGGCATCCGCCACGTGTGGATGCAACCCGGGGCCGAGAGCGATGCGGCCGTCGCCCGGGCGCGGGAGCTCGGGATCTCGGCGATCGCGGGCGGGCCGTGCCTGCTCGTGGTCCTCGGCTTCCGCGACGCCTGAGGGTCATCGCCTGCGAGGCAGGTGCACGACGAAGCCGTCGTCCGCTCCGTTGTCGTCGTCCGGGACGACATCGGACGCATTGGTCTGCACGCCGATCCAGCGGCCGTTCGCGGAGAGCGACGCCGCCGTCGAGTGGACGATCGTCCACTGCATCCCCGCCGGCGCGGTCGGGGCGCCTCCGGAGACCGACCGCACGGCGGCCGCGAGACGAACTCGACTTCGGACGGCGCAGCCGAACCGCTGGGCGATTCCCTGCACCGCGCAGGGCTCCCGAGATCGGCGGAGGCGGGACTCCCGGGTCGCGACGCGATCGCGTATTCTGACGACCTCGCGATGCACGCCCTCGCCCGACTGATCTCCGCCGAAGCCTCGTTCCGGATCTTCCGGGCGTTCGGCTGCACGATCCGCCTCCACTGGCTCACGTTCCTCGTGCCCCTGGGGTTCTGGCTCGGTTTCTCCGAATGGCTCCCGTCGGGCGAGGCGGGGCTCTGGACCGCGGCGTGGACGCTCGCGCTCTACGCGACGATCTGGTCCCACGAGATGGGCCACGTGCTCGCCGGGCGGCACGTGGGGATCCAGACGCGCACGATCACGCTCTGGCCGCTCGGCGGCCTCGCGCACCTCGACCGCAGGCCTCGCACGCCCGGCACCGAGATGTTCGTGTCCGCCGCGGGCCCCGCCGTCCACCTCCTCTGGTTCACGCTGGTCGGCGCTCCGTACTTCGCGTTCCTCCACGACGGCCCGCCCGCGGTGTGGCGCTCGATGCTCGAGGGCTTCGTCTGGTTGCAGACGGCGCTCCTCGTCTTCAACCTGCTGCCGATCTACCCCCTCGACGGCGGTTCGATCCTCCGCGGCTTCCTCGCGAAGCGCATGCACCCGAACCGCGCGACGCTCCAGACGGCGTACATCGGCCTCGCGGGGAACGTGGTCCTCGGCCTCTCGGCGCTGACGGCGATGCTCCAGTCCTCCGGCGCGGTGCTCCGCGAGAGCGCGGCGTTCATGCTGTGGTGGTCGATCGGCGGCGTGATCGCATGCTGGCGCCTCTCCCAGGAGGCGCGCTGGAACCACGCGTACGACGAGGGACCCGAGGAGCCGTGGAAGGCGTCGATCCCGCAGGCGAGCTGGAACGCGGACGACGACGCGGACACGGCGGAGGCGGCGCTCGAGGCCGTCGGCAGGAAGAAATCCGCGGGGCAGGCGGCGAAGCGCGAGACGGGGCGCGCCGCGAAGGCCGAGGCCGCGCGCGCCGCGTCGAAGCCCCGCTCCGCGCAGGAGCGCGTCGATGCGATCCTCGACCGGATCAACGAGCTCGGCGGGATCGACCGCCTCTCCGACGCCGAACGCCGCGAACTCGCGGACGCGAGCGAGGAGCTCCGGCGATCGCGATGATCAGAGCGCCTGCACGGAAGTGATGCAGGCGACGTCGGCGATGTCCGACGGCTTGCAGCCGCGCGAGAGATCGTTCATCGGCCGCGCGAGCCCCTGGAGCACCGGCCCGAGCGCGGTCGCCCCGGCGAGGCGTTCCGCGAGCTTGTAGGCGATGTTGCCCGCGCCGAGATCGGGGAAGACGAGGACATTCGCGTCGCCGGAAACCGGACTCCCGGGGCATTTCCGCGCGGCCACTGCGGGGACGAGCGCCGCGTCGCCCTGGAGCTCCCCGTCCACGACGAGCGACGGCGCCCGCGCGCGGACGAGCTCCGCGGCGCGGATCACCTTGTCGGCGTCGGGGTGCGACGCCGAGCCCTTCGTCGAGAAGCTGAGCATCGCCACGCGGGGCGCGCGCTCGAGGAACGTCTCCGCGCTCCGCGCCGCAGCGAGCGCGATGTCGGCGAGCTGCTCCGCCGTGGGGTCGGGGATCACGCCGCAGTCGCTCCACACGAAGTCGCGGTCCGCGTCGCGGCCGAGCGCGGCATCGGCGGGGAAGGTCATCAGGAAGAAGCTCGACACCGTCGCCACGCCCGGCGCAGTCCCGATCCCGTGGATCGCGGCGCGCGCGGTCGCGGCCGTCGTGGCGACCGACCCGGCGACGCAGCCGTCGGCCTCGCCGAGGGTCACGCAGAGCGCGGCCGCGAGCAGGGGGTCCGACGCCACCGCGGCGGCGGCCTGCGCCTCGGTGAGACCCTTCGCCCTTCGACGTTCGTAGTAGAGCGCCGCGCACCGCTCGCGGCGCGGCGCGAGCCATGCGTCGTCGGCAAGCACGGGCTCGCAGAGCCGGCCGCGGGAGAGGATCTCGGCCGCCTCGCGGACGCGCGGGTCGCCCGTCTCCGGGAACACGATCCGCTTCCGCGCGGCGCGGCTCCGCTCGCGGATACGTTCCAGGACGCTCATGCCGCCGGCGCGTCTCCGAGCCCGTCGAGCAGGCTCGACTCCACGGCAACCTCCGCGGCGAGGAGGTACTGCGCGTACGTCTTCCCCTGCGCGTCGAGGAGCAGCGACAGCGTGCCGCCGCCGCCGAGGCTCCGGCCGAGGAGGAAGTTCAGCGCGAGGAGGTTCGGCACCTCGTGGCGCTCGACCTCGCCGTGGCAGATCCCGCGGAACCGGTCCTTCACGAACTCGGCGGTGAGGTGCCGCGTCATCCACGCGTAGACCTGCGGCGAGCGCGCGATGACGCCCAAGTTGGCCGTGTCGCCCTTGTCGCCGGAGCGCGCGAGGCAGAGGGTGCCGAGGGGGACGCGGGAGCGCGTGCCGGTGAGCTTCGGCAGCACGGTGACGGGGTGCGGCACGAACGGAGCGGCCGTCGCCCCGGAGAGGTCCGGGTGCGGCACGTCGGACTCCGCGTCGCCGACCAGCACCTTCTGCGGCACCTGCGACCGCGACACGAGCGCGGGCCAGTAGCCCACGACCTCGCTCGCCCGGGGCCGCCCCTGGTCGGCGAGGTACGTGATCCCCGGGACCGACCCGAGCACCCGCGGCACGAGCTGCGGGCCGAAGCGGTTGTTGATCTTCGCCTCGTCGTGGTCGCGCACCGCGACCTGGAGGAGGATCTCACCCGGCTCGCGCGACGCGAGGGGCGGATGGCACGCGTCCCATCCGATCATCTGCGTGGCCGCGGCCTCGTAGAGCGCCTCGCCGCCCGCGCAGCGCCAGAACGTCTCGGCCGTCTTCTTCGCCTTCCGCAGCGCGTCGGGCCCCGAGATGCAGAGCCGCCCGAACGCGCGGAAGCCGTCGGCGTAGCTGATCGAGACCTTCAGCTTCTCCGGCGCCGGGGCGCCGCGGATCCCGCTGAACCGCACGCGGTCCTTCCCGTCGCTCCGGAGCTGGATCGAGTCGAACCGCGCGATGCAGTCGGGCGACACGTAGCTCGGCGCGCCCATCTCGTAGACGAGCTGCTCCGACACCGTGTGCACCGACACGAGCCCGCCCGTGCCCTTGTGCTTCGTCACGACGAACGAGCCGTCGGCGTGCGCCTCGACGACCGGGTAGCCCATGTCGTCGAACGACGGGACCTTCTCCCAGTCGGTGAAGTTCCCGCCGGTCGCCTGCGTCCCGCACTCGATGACGTGCCCCGCGACGATGCCCGCCGCGAGGCGGTCCCAGTCGTCGGTCTTCCACCAGAACTCGTGGATCATCGGCGCGAGCGTCACCGCCGTGTCGGTCACGCGCCCTGCGATGATCACGTTCGCGCCGAGGCGGAGCGCCTCCACGACCGGCATCGCGCCGAGATACGCGTTCGCCGAGAGGACGCGGTTCCGGATGTCGGAGAGCGGACGGCCGGTGTCCATGTGCGCGAGCGGCTCGCCGGCGGCGAGGAGTTCGTCGAGGCGCGGGTAGAGGTCGTCGCCCATCACGACGCCGACCTTCACCTTGCCCGCGAGCCCGAGCTCCGCTGCGAGCTTCTCCACCGCCGCGCGGCACGCGAGCGGGTTCACTCCGCCGGCGTTGGCGATGATGCGGATCCCCTTCGCCACGCACTTCGGCAGCACGTCGCGGAGCTGGACCAGGAAGTCCCCGGCGTATCCGAGGTCCGGCCGCTTCTGCTTCTGCTTCTGGAGGATCGCCATGGTGACCTCGGCGAGGTAGTCCATGACGAGGTAGTCGATCTCCCCGCCCTCCACCTGCCGCCGCGCCGCCGTGGGGTCGTCACCCCAGAAGCCGCCGCAGTTGGCGATGACGATCCGGTCCTTCGCGCGGGTCATGTGTCCTCCGGAGGCCGAGGCTACTCCGACCGCGCCCGGGAACCGACGAGCGCCGAGGCGACGGCGGAGGGGCGGTCGAGGTGCAGGGCGTGGGCGGCGCCGGGGAGCGTGACGAGGCGGGCTGCGCCGGGCAGAGCGGCGAGAAGCACGGGGGCGCACGACACGGGGAGCACGCCGTCGCGTTCGCCCCAGAGGACGGAGATCCCGCACGCGAGCCCCGCCGCGGCGGCGAACGTGTCGCGGCCGTGGAGGTTCGACATCGCGGCGAAACCGCGGGACGCGCGGAGGTCCTCGACGAGGGTTCGTGCGCCCTCGGGGTCGGCGGCCGGCGAGGCGAGTTGGTCCCCGAGGAACCGACGGCGCGCGAAGGTCGATCCCGCGAACCTCAGGAACGCCGCGCCCGGTGCGGTGCGCGAGAGCCTCGCGTTCCGTCCGTGCCCCGACGGGAGCCCCGCAGGTCCGGAGAGGACGAGCCGCGCGACGCGCGGGCCGAGGCGGAGCGCCGCGTCCACGGCGACGACGCATCCGAGTCCGTACGCGCCGATCGCGAGCGGGCCCCGCGGCGCGGCCGCGCACGCGGCGTCGG
>JAJVHW010000075.1 GCA_022072415.1 Planctomycetota bacterium | reverse complement strand
CGCGGGTCCCCCGCCGGCCGCGCCCGCCGACGCGGTCCGCCGACTGGAGTCCGAAGCCGCGAAGGGCCGCGAGCGGCGCGCGCACGACTCGGGCGCCGGCGCGGTCGAGGAGTCGGGCGAGACGCTCGGGCTCCGCGACTATCAGGGCGACAAGGACGAGAAGAAGGCCGGGTCGGAGACCGCGCGCGACCTCGTCCGCCATGTCCGCGGGCGCACGTTCGTCCGCCGCGGCGAGGGCTGGTGGGAGCAGGGCGCGGAGACGAAGTCGCCGCGCCGGATCACGGCGTTCTCCGAGGACTACTTCAAGCTCCTCCGCGACCGGCCCGAGCTCGCCGAATTCCTGTCGCTCGGCCGGGTCGTCCTCCTGACGCCGACCGAGGCGATCGAGATCGTCTCCGAGTAGCGGCGCGCGGACTGTCCCGGGGCGGGACTACGCTCCGGGCATGCCCTTCGTACTCCTCGCCCAGGACGCCGCACCACCCGCGCAGCACGGCGCGATCACGCTCTGGGAGCTCTGGCGCGACTGGGTCGCCGCGCGATGGGGCGTCGGCGACGTGGCGGCGGGCTTCCTGTTCGCGGGAGTGCTGATCCTCTTCACGGTGCTGGTCGAGCGGGTCTCGATGGCCGTGATCCGCCGCTTCGCGTCGAGGACCGAGACCCGCGTGGACGACGTGTTCGTCGCCGGAATCCCCGGCATCGTGCGGTGGGCGTGCGCGCTGCTCGGGCTCCAGGTGGCGGCGCAGGTGCTCATCCCGGAGCAGCACCGGTCGCTCGCGTCCGTCGCGCTGAAGGCGGTCTCGGTGGTCGCGATCGGCATCCTCGCCACGCGGCTCCTCCTCCGCGTCACCGACGCGTGGGCCGAGCAGCGGCCGCAGATGAGGCCCCTCACGCCGGGCGTCAAGCTGGCGATCAAGGTGCTCGTCATCCCGATCCTCCTCGTCACGCTGCTGCAGACGCTCGGGGTCGAGATCCACGCGTTCCTGACGGCCCTCGGCGTCGGCGCCCTGGCGGTCGGCCTCGCGCTCCAGGACGTGCTGAAGAACATCTTCGCCGGCATCCAGCTCGTCCTCGACCAGCCCGTGCGCGCCGGGGACTACATCCAGCTCGGGAACGGGACGAAGGGCACGGTGCTCGAGATGGGGCTCCGCTCGACGAAGCTCCGCACCGTCGAGAACAACGTGGTCATCATCCCCAACGCCACCCTCGCGTCCGAGATCATCACCAACACCGACCTGGCGGACCGCGCCTACAACCACTTCGTCACCGTGGGCGTGGCGTACGGCACCGACACGCGGCGGGCGCAGGCGGCGCTGCTCGACACGACGCGCGCGTTCGCGGACACCGTCGAGGGCGCGGTGAAGGACAGCGCGGACGTCACGCTGCTCCGGTTCGGCGACTCCTCGGTGGACTTCCGCGTGTCGGTGCGGCTCGTGAAGTTCGACGGCATGGCGCCGCTCGCGTCGGAGCTCCTCCACCGGATCCACGAACGCCTCTCGGCGGAGAAGATCGAGATCCCGTTCCCAACGCGGACGGTGCACCTGCACGGCGACCTGCAGGCCCCGCGCCAGGTTCAGCGCGGATCGCCGTAGGTCGGGAGGTTCCGCGTGCCGATGCGCACGGCGCCGGGGGTCGGTCCCCCGTCCACCCACGCCTGCTCGTCCGGCGCGGCGGACCAGCCGCGCTTCCGCGCGCTTGCGACGAGCCCCGCGCGGTCGGCGTCGGGGAACCCGAGGATCCGGAGCATCCGGGCCGCGTAGAGGAACGGGCGGAACTCGTCCGTGCGACGGTTCGCGAGCGCGAGCGCGCGGTCGATCAATTCGCGGGCGCCCGCGACGTCTCCGTCCTCGAGGCGCCACCACCCGAGCTCGAGCAGCCCGTCCACGCGGCCGAGCGGCTCCTCGACGTCGATCAACCGCAGGAAGCACCGCTCCGCGCCCGCGCGGTCGCCCTTCCTGCGAAGGAGACGCCCTTCGAGATCGTCGTAGAGCGTCGTCACCGTGTCGTCCCCCGCGCGCACGCTGCGGACGATCGCCACCGCCTCGTCGTACCGGCCGAGTTCGCCGAGCACCGTCGCCTGGAGGAGCAGCGGGCGGGGCATGTCCGTGCCGACGATCCGCCCCGCCGCGCGGTAGGCCTCGAGCGACGCCTCGCCGGTCGCGCGGTCCCCCGTCTCGCGGAAGATCTCGAGCCACACCTGTCCGAGGTTGAGCTGCGTGTCGTAGTGAGACGGATGCAGCCGGTCGGATTCGACGTAGCGCCGCTCCGCCTCGCGGAGGAGCGCGAGTCGCCCTGCGCCCTGCGTCCGGTTCGCCTCCTCGTGCAACGCGGCTCCGAGGTGCATCCGCGCACGGGCCGACTGCGGCGCGCGCTCGATCGCCGCGGTCCAGAGGACGACGTCGCTCCTCCACTCGAACGAGCGATGGACGGCCAGGGGCACGAACAGCGCGAGGGGCGCGGCGGCGAGCCACGGCCGCCGGAGCATCGGCGCGACCCGCGCGAGCGCTGCGCCCCCGAGGAGCGCCACGGCCAGCCCGGGCAGGTAGAGGCGGTGCTCGTTCATCACGACGTTCAGCGGATACGCGACGCTCGGCGCGATCAGCACCCAGAAGAGCCCGAAGCAGAGGGGCGCGAGCCTCCGTCCCGCCGCGAGCAGGCGGACCGCCCACGCGAGCGCCGCCAGGTGCAGGAGGAGCGCGGCCGCGGCCGACGCGGTCCAGGACGCCGTGCGGAGCACGTCGTGGTCGGCGGTCAGCCGCACGGGGAAGAGCAGGAGCTGCGCGTACATGGCCACGACGCGCGTCTGCGTCTTCAGCACGTTGTCGAGGATCGACACCTGCCCGCCCGTCCGCGCATCGACGCCCTCGGGCGTGCGGAAGACGGGCACCGGCGCCGTCGCATGCCCGATCAGCCTGGCCCGCACGACGAAGTAGGCCGCGAGGATCGCGCCGTAGAGGAGGAACGCCGACACGGCCCGGAGCCGCCGCGGCTGCGTCCCGCCGCGCGGAAGCACGAGTTCGAGGAGCGGGATCGCGAGCACGAGCCCCGCCGGCGTCTCCTTCGACGTCATCGCCAGCATGAAGCACGCGGCGGCCCCCGCGTACTCCCGGAGCGCGGCGGCGCCTTCTCTCTCGCGCCCGCGGAGGTGCATCAGGATCGCGCCGAACGCGAAGAGCGCCGCCACCGACTCGCTCCGCGACGACGCGTAGTTCACGACCTCGCTGTGGACGGGGTGGAGCGCGGCGATCCCGCCCGCGAACGCCGCGGCGAGCGGAGCGAGGCCGATCTTCCGCGCGATGCGGTGCACGAGGATCGCGCACGCGGCGTGCAGCAGCGCGTTCGTGAGGATCCAGCCCGGCGCGCGGTAGCCCCAGAGGGCGTGGTCCACCGCGGCCGTCACGAGCGGCGTGGGCCGCCACATGGTGTTCCCGGGCTCCGCGCTCCAGAGAGCCGGCTCCACGTAGAACCGGCCGATCTGGCGGAGCGAGAGCGTCCGCACCGACTCGTTCTCCACGAGGCCGTGGAAGTCGTCGAAGTGGAACGCCGCGACGGTGATCGCCGGCGTGTAGACGGCGAGCACCGCGACGAGGATCAGCAGCGCGACGAACGCGCCGTCGTCCGTCCACGATCTCCTCATCGCCGCGCCCCGACCGCGCGGCGGTATGCGTCGAGGGTCGCGCGGGCCGTCGCCTCCCACGTGTAGGAGCGGGCCTTCTCCCGGCCTTCCCGCGCCAGCCGGGCGCGGAGCGCGTCATCCCCGAGGAGCCGGTCGACGGCGTCGGCGAGCGCGGCGGCGTCGCGCGGCGGGACGAGCAGCCCGGCGGTCCCGACGACCTCGTCGAGGGAGCTCCCGGAGCCGCCGATCACCGGCGCGCCCGCGGCCATCGCCTCGGCGACGGCGAGTCCGAACCCCTCGTACGACGACGGCGAAACGAACACGTGCGCGCCGGCGAGGAGCGGCGGGAGGTCCGCGTCGGGCACGCTCCCGAGCCAGCGCACGAGCGGCGACCGCCGCGCGCGCGCGACGACCTCGTCGCTCATCCACCCGACCCGCCCCGCGAGCGCGAGCGGCGGCACGTCGCGGCCGCGGGACGCGAGGAGTTCCATCGCGTCGAGCACGACGTCCACGTTCTTCCGCGGCTGGATCGTCCCGACGCACGCGAGGTACCGCTCGGGCAGCCCGTGGCGCGCCCGCACGCCGGCGACGGCGGCCGCGTCCTGCGGGGCGCGGAAGCGCTCCTCGACGCCGTAGGGCGTGACGGCGATCCGCGCGGGGTCCACGCCGAGGACGTCGCGGAGGTCGCGCGCGGTCGTCCCGGACCCCGTCAGCACGAGGTCCGCGCGGCGCGCCGCGGCGGCGGCGGATCTGCGGAGCCACGCGCCGGAGAGCCGCGGAAACGTCCCGGGCATGAGGTGCGGCGCGAGGTCGTGGATGCTGACGACCCCTGCGCACGGGAGACCGGCCGGAAGCGTCTGCTTCGTCCCGTGCAGCACGTCCAGCCGCTCGCGGCGCGCGATCCGGGGCAGCGACCACGCCTCGCAGAGCGGGCGCGCGGCGCGGAACGGCATCGGCACGCGCACGGCGCCGAGCCGGGGCCCGCGCGGGGCCTGCGCCGGATCGTCGGCGAGGAGCACGACGCGGTCGTCGCCCGGGAGCGCCGCGAGCGACCGGGCGAGCTCCAGCGCGTAGGTCCGCGGCCCCCCCTGTGTGCCCGTGACCGCCGAGATGCCGATGATCATGGGAGCCGCCGCGGGCGGCGTGCGCTGGGTGTCGTGGCCGTCGCTCGGCACATATCCCATGGATCGGCCGGGCCCCCCCTCTAACTTCGCAACGATCATGAAACAGAAGTGCGCCCTCATCACCGGCATCACGGGCCAGGACGGCTCGTACCTCGCCGAGTTCCTCCTGTCCCGCGGGTACCGGGTCGTCGGCATGGTCCGGCGCGCGAGCACCGACCGCATGGAGCGGATCGAGCACATCCGCGACCGGATCGAGCTCTGCCAGGGCGACCTGACCGACCAGACGTCGCTCGACCAGGCCATCCGCGAACTCCAGCCGGACGAGGTCTACAACCTCGCCGCGCAGTCCTTCGTGCCGACCTCGTGGAACCAGCCCGTCATGACGAGCGACGTGACGGGCCTCGCCGTGACGCGCATGCTCGAGGCGGTCCGGAAGTACCAGCCGAAGGCGCGCTTCTACCAGGCGAGCTCGTCGGAGATGTTCGGGAAGGTCCTCGAGACGCCGCAGCGCGAGACGACGCCCTTCTACCCCCGGAGCCCCTACGGCGTGGCGAAGGTGTACGGGCACTACATCACCGTCAACTACCGCGAGTCGTACGGGATCTTCGCGTGCTCGGGGATCCTCTTCAACCACGAGAGCCCCCGCCGCGGACTCGAGTTCGTGACGCGGAAGGTCACCGACACCGTGGCGCGCATCAAGGCCGGGAAGGCGGACCGCCTGAAGATGGGCAACATGGACGCGCGCCGCGACTGGGGCTTCGCCGGCGACTTCGTCGAAGCGCAGTGGCTCATGCTCCAGCGGGACGACCCCCGCGACTACGTCGTCGCCACGGGGACGTCGCACACGGTGAAGGACCTGGTCGAGATGGCCTTCGCCGCCGCGGGGCTCGACTGGCAGCGCTACGTGGAGATCGACCCGAAGCTGATCCGCCCGGCCGAGGTGGACACGCTGGTCGGCGACGCCGCGAAGGCGCGCACGGAGCTCGGGTGGAAGCCGAGGGTCTCGTTCCCGCAACTCGTCGAGATGATGGTCCGCGCCGACCTGCAGCGCCACGGCGTCGCCTGAGGCGTCACGGGCGGACGAGCGGACGGACGGCGGCTTCGAGGGCGCGCGCCGCGGCCTCGGGCGTGAACGCGGCGAGATAGCGCTCGCGCCCCGCGGCGGCGAGCCGTGCGACCTCAGCGCGATCGTCGCCGAGCCTCCGCAGCACGGACGCGAGCGCGTCGGGGTCCCCCGCCGGGACCATCGCCGCCGCGCCCGAGAGCTCGCGGTCCGCCGCGGGGCCCGACCGCGTCACGAGGCAGCGCCCGTGCGCGAGCGTCAGCGCCGCCTTGAGGGGCACCACGCGCGCGGCCTTCGCGGTCGTCCCGAACACGCCGAGACCCACGTGGGCCCCGTGGAGCCGCGCGGACACCTCGGCCTCCGGTACGAACGAGGGGACGATCGAGAGCCCGGGCACCGGCGCGTCCACGAGCCCCTCGCCCGCGCCGAGCACCTCGATCCCGACTCCGTCTCCCGACAGGCGTCGCGCCGCCTCCACGACGACGTCGATGCCGTGCAGGGGGAGCCGGCTCGCGACGAGCACGCAGCGGAGCGGACCGTCGGCGCGCATCGGCGGCGGCGGCCCCGGGTCGGGCTGCGCGACCGGCACGACCGCGATCCGTCCGCGCTCGGCGCCGAGGTCCGACGCGAGAAGGTCCGCGTCCTCCGACGTGTCGGCCAGCACGACGTCGGCGAGGCGCGCGCACGTCCGTTCCAGCCCGAGGAGCGACCGCGCCTTCCATGACCGCTCGGGGACGATCCTGCGGTCCCGCACCGTCGCGTCCCAGAGCGGCACGAACGCGTCCCACACGACGGGGATCCTGTCGAACCCCTGGAGCATGCGGAGGAGCGGCACGTCCACGAGGCCGCCGTATCCGACGACCGCCGCGTCGTGCTCCCCCGCCCGGAAGAACCGCCGCCCGAGCGACGCGGCCGCCCGCGCCTGGCGCCACGCGATCCCCGCCGGTCCGCGCTTCGCCGTCGCCGCGCGCTCGGCCGCGCCCTCGAAGAGCGGCGCGTGGACCTCCTCGACGGAGTGCCCGAGGGATCGGAGCCCGGCGATCAGCGTCGCGGACCGCGGGTACCCGGGGCCCGTCGCGTAGCTCCCGAACCAGAGGAACCGCAGCGGGCGGGCCACGTCAGCGCTCGCGTTCCGAGCGGTCGAATCGGAGCGCGGCGATCTGCTCGGAGATGAGGGCCAGCGCGAAGAGGATCACGGCGAGCGTGAAGGCGAGGAGGCTCCCGTTCGTGAAGCGCCAGGACGTGGAGTACGTGTACGCGTACCACCCGAGACCCGCGACGAGGAACGAGAGGCTCGCCGGCATGAACACCTTGAGCGGGCTCACGAGCGTCGCGATCCGCAGGATGATGAGCAGGAAGCGCACGCCGTCCTGCACGATCCGGATGTGGCTCTTCCCGACACGCTTCCGCGCCTCGATCGGCACGTAGCGGACCGGCAGCCCCGACCGGAAGAACGCGAGCGTGATCGTCGTCGGATAGCTGAACGTGTTGGGGAGCATGTAGATGAACCGCCGCGCGTCCTCCGCGGAGACCGCGCGGAAGCCGCTGGTGAGGTCCTCGACCTTCCGTCCGACCACGTAGCTCGCGAGCGCGTTGTAGACCGAGTTCGCGAGGCCGCGGTGGGCGCCGGTGCCCGTCCCGAGCGTGCGCGCGCCGACCACCATCGCGTACCCGGTCAGCGCGTCGAGGAGGCGCGGGACGTCCTCCGGCGCGTGCTGCCCGTCGGCGTCCATCAGCACCAGCGTCTTCCCCGCAGCCGCGCGCATCCCGGCCTTGATCGCCGCGCCGTTCCCCATGGAGTAGGGATGCCGCACGACCCGGGCCCCGGCCTTCGCGGCCGCCTCCGACGTGCCGTCGTCGGAACCGTCGTCCACGACCACCACCTCCCACGTGTCCCGGCCGCGCGCGGTCATGGTCGCGTGGATCCGCTCGAGCACGCCGGGCAGGCCGGCGGACTCGTTCCGGGCGGGGAGTACGAACGTGATGTCGGGCATCTCTCCCGATCATCGTCCCGCCGGAGCCCGGGCTGGAGGCCCCGGGGCGTCGCGGACGGTCCGCGGGAGCCGCGCGGCGGCCGCGGGAGCCCGGACGCGGAAACGAAGAGGCCCGGGCGTTTCCGCCCGGGCCCGTGCGTCGGTCGGGATCGACCTCGGCTAGTTGATCTGCTTCCAGATGCGGCCGTCGCGGCCGCGCGTGCCGATCGCCTGGCGGCCGGTCACGTTGGCGACCGAGCCCGACGACGGACCGAAGGCGCGACCGGCGCTCCCGGCGGCGAAGTCACCCGTGCCGTCGTAGCCCGAGAACTCCGTGCCCGTGATGTCGCCCGACTGGTTCACGAAGAACGAGCGGTTGCCCGAGTTCGCGAAGGACGCCGGCCACGCGTACGCGCAGTAGGTCGTCTCGGCGAGGTCCGTGCCCACCGGGCCGTTGGTGAACGTGCCCGTCGAGGCCGACGGCTCGTGGCACGCCGCGCCCGCGGACGTCGGGAGGAACACCTTGAAGAGGTAGCCCGAGCGGCTGACCTCGGAGTTCGAGTTGATCGTGCGGAACGCGCCCGAGAGGACGGGCGGGTTCAGGACCGAACCGCCCGTGTTCGTGCCGTCGGCCGACACGCGGACCGCGCCCGCGCCGGAGAGCTCGCGGAACGCGCCGAACTCGCCCGTGCCGTCGTTGTCCACGTCGGCCTTGGCGCCCGCCTGGAACTGGCCCTGGCAGGACGTCAGGTTGCGCAGCGTCGAGACCGCGGACGTCTCGTTGGCGCTCAGGCGCGCCGCGAGAAGGTTCGGGATCGCGATGGCCGCGATGATCGCGATGATCGCCACGACGATCATCAGCTCGATGAGCGTGAAGCCGCTCTGCTTCTTCATGTGTCTCTCTCCTCCAAGTCGTCTTCCCGTCGGCCGTCCCGCATCGCTGCGGCACCCTCGGCCACCGGGCAGATCCCTCTTCGGACTTCCCCCGGGGGGCGACTTGAGTCGGATCCAGGAAAGAGGGCGCGGTCTCGGCGCCGCGGCGACCCCGGAGGCGGCCCGGGAACGGGAACGGCCCGGGCGTCTCCGCCCGGGCCGGTGCGTCGGTCGGGATCGACCTCGGCTAGTTGATCTGCTTCCAGATGCGGCCGTCGCGGCCGCGCGTGCCGATCGCCTGGTTCCCGGTCACGTTGGCGACCGAGCCCGACGACGGACCGAAGGCGCGACCGGCGCTCCCGGCGGCGAAGTCACCCGTGCCGTCGTAGCCCGAGAACTCCGTGCCCGTGATGTCGCCCGACTGGTTCACGAAGAACGAGCGGTTGCCCGAGTTCGCGAAGGACGCCGGCCACGCGTACGCGCAGTAGGTCGTCTCGGCGAGGTCCGTGCCCACCGGGCCGTTGGTGAACGTGCCCGTCGAGGCCGACGGCTCGTGGCACGCCGCGCCCGCGGACGTCGGGAGGAACACCTTGAAGAGGTAGCCCGAGCGGCTGACCTCGGAGTTCGAGTTGATCGTGCGGAACGCGCCCGAGAGGACGGGCGGGTTCAGGACCGAACCGCCCGTGTTCGTGCCGTCGGCCGACACGCGGACCGCGCCCGCGCCGGAGAGCTCGCGGAACGCGCCGAACTCGCCCGTGCCGTCGTTGTCCACGTCGGCCTTGGCGCCCGCCTGGAACTGGCCCTGGCAGGACGTCAGGTTGCGCAGCGTCGAGACCGCGGACGTCTCGTTGGCGCTCAGGCGCGCCGCGAGAAGGTTCGGGATCGCGATGGCCGCGATGATCGCGATGATCGCCACGACGATCATCAGCTCGATGAGCGTGAAGCCGCTCTGCTTCTTCATGTGTGTTCTCCTCTTCTCTCTCGTTCGGCCTGCGTCCCGCACCTGCGG
Organism: Planctomycetota bacterium; assembly: GCA_022072415.1. Taxonomy (GTDB): domain Bacteria; phylum Planctomycetota; class JAJSAM01; order JAJSAM01; family JAJVHW01; genus JAJVHW01. Next base: position 20,873 of record JAJVHW010000075.1, on the reverse strand, counting down.
GGCGTCTCTCCAGGCCGTGCCCCTCTTCGGCCGGGCCCTGCGTGGCGCCTTGAGGAAGCGCCTCGGATCCGCAGGAAGTCCCGCCGGGCCGGGGAGTTCCCACAACGGGAGCCGGGGCTCCCGGAACGAGAAGGGGCCCCGCACGGACGTGCGGAGCCCCCGACCGCGCCTCCGGCGCGGCGTCATTTGCGCGTGGCGAGCTGCTTCTGGAGCTCGAAGATCGGCAGGAACACGGCGAGCACGATCGTGCCGACGAGGAAGCCCATCACGCCGATCATGATCGGCTCGATCAGGCTCGTCAGGCTCTTCACCGCCGCCGACACCTGGTCGTCGTAGAACTCGCTGATCTTCTCGAGCAGGTTCTCGAGGGCGCCGGACCGCTCGCCGATCCCGATCATCTTCACCACCATCGGCGGGAAGTGCGGGCTGCGGGACAGGGGCTCGGACAGCGTGTCGCCCTGCCGGACGCTCTCGCGCGCCTCGTCCACGGCCTTCGCGATGTGCTTGTTGCCGGAGGTCGCCGACACGATCTCGAGCGCCCCGAGGATCGGCACGCCGGACTTGACCAGCGTCGCGAACGTCTTCGAGAACCGGGAGAGCGCGACCTTTCGGAAGAGCGGCCCGAACACCGGCACGTTCAGCACGAGCCAGTCCATGTGCCACTGCCCGATCGGCGTCTTCCGGTAGAACTTGAAGCCGACGATCCCGACCGCCGCGGCGATCCCCATCACCGTCACGTTGTCGTTCATCCACTCGGCCACGTCGAGCACGCCTGCCGTGAGCCCGGGGAGCTCGATGTCCATCGACGAGAACACCTCGCGGAACTTCGGCACGATGCCGAGCATCAGGAACATGGTGATGCCGATGACCAGGAACAGGCTCACCACCGGATACGTCATGGCGGCCTTGATGTCGCGCTTCAGCTTGAGCGACGCCTCCATGTACTCCGCGAGCCGCGTCAGGATGTCGTCGAGCTGGCCGGACGCCTCGCCGGCGCGGACCATCGACACGTAGATCTCGCTGAAGCAGCGCGGGTACTTGCCGAACCCCGACGAGAGGTCGGAGCCGCCGCGGATGTCCTCGACCACGTTGTCGAGCACCGCCGCGAACCCCGCGCGCTCCGCCTGCTCCGCGAGGATCTCGAGCGCTTCGAGGAGCGGGATGCCGGCGCCGACCATCGTCGAGAGCTGCCGCGTGAACACGACCAGCTCGTCGCCCTTCGGCGAGTAGCGGTTCGGGTTCGCGTCCGACACCATCGCCGCGAGGCCGCCGGACTTCGGAGCGGCGCCGCCCGACGGCTTCACCGAGACCACGATCAGGTTGCGCTTCCGGAGCTCGGCGACGGCCGCCTCCTGGTTGTCGCCGGAGATCGTCCCGGTGACGGTCTTCCCGCCGAAGTTCTTCGCCTCGTACTTGAAGTTCGCCATGGTCTCCCTCGCTCGTGTTCCTCTCGCGCGCGGCGGCCGTTCAGGCCGCGGCGCCCTCGTCGTCCTGCATCGTGGTCGCGACGACCATCTCGATGGACGTGCGGCCCCGCGCCGCCGCCCGCAGCCCGCACCGGCGGAGCGTCATCATGTCGTTCGCGAGCGCGACCTTCTTGATCTCCTGCGCCGAGCCGCCCTTGATGATCGTGCGCTTCACGTCCTCGGTCATCGGCAGCGTCTCGAGGATCGCGAAGCGGCCGGAGTAGCCGCCGCTGCAGCGCGGGCACCCGCGGTTCTGGAAGAACGTCATGTCCATCCGCAGGTCCTCCTCGTTCATGCCGAGGGCGCGCAGGCGCTCCTCCGGCGGGCGCTCCACGGGCTCCTTGCACGACGCGCAGAGCTTCCGGCAGAGGCGCTGCGCGGAGACCATCAGCGTGGACGACGCGACCATGAACGGGTCCACGCCCATGTCCACCATGCGCGTGATCGTGGAGGGCGCGTCGTTCGTGTGGAGCGTCGAGAGCACGAGGTGGCCGGTGAGCGCCGCCTTCACGGCGATCTCGATCGTCTCCGTGTCGCGGATCTCGCCGATGAGGATCGTGTCGGGGTCCTGGCGGAGGATCGACCGCAGCGCCGCGGCGAACGTGAGGCCCCGCTTGACGCTGACCTGCACCTGGTTCACGCCCTCGAGCTGGTACTCGACCGGGTCCTCCACGGTGACGAGGTTCTCCTCGGGGGAGAGCGTCTCCTTCACGGCGGAGTAGAGCGTCGTCGACTTGCCGGAGCCCGTCGGCCCGGTGACGAGGATCATCCCGTACGGCTGCGAGAGCGCGTGGCGGAAGTCGCCGAGGGCCTTGTCCTCGAAGCCGAGCGACTCCAGGCTCAGCGTGAGGTTGCTCGCGTCGAGCAGGCGCATCACGACCTTCTCGCCGTGGATCACGGGCAGGATGCTCACGCGGAAGTCGACCTGCCGTCCGTCCACGCGCATCTGGAACTTGCCGTCCTGGGGCTTCCTGCGCTCGGCGATGTCGAGGGCCGCCATGATCTTCACGCGGGAGACGATCGCGTTGAGCAGCTTGCGCGGGGGCTGGAACGCCTCCCGCAGCGCGCCGTCCTTGCGGTACCGGATGATGACCTTCTTCTCGAAGGGCTCGATGTGGATGTCCGACGCGCGCTCCTTGGCGGCGCCGTAGATCACCATGTTCAGGAACTTCACGACCGGCGACTCGTCGTCCGACGCGAGCTTCTCGAGGTCGAACGCGCCCTCGTCGATGTCGTCGAGCTTCCCGTCGTTGAACTGGATCGCCCCCTCGGACTGCTCCATCGAGCCGAGGATCTTCTCGACCACGCTCTGGCCGGCCTTGTAGCCCGCGTCGAGCGCCTGCTTCAGGTGCTCCTCGATCGTGAGCACCGGACGGAGGTCGAGGCCGGTGAGCAGCCGGAGGTCGTCGAGCTTCACGACGTCGAACGGGTTCACGAGCGCGATCGTGAGCACGTTCCCGAGCCGCGACACCGGGAACACGCCGTGCGCGTACGCCGCGTCCTGCGGGATGGACTGGATCGCCGCCGGGTCCGGCGTGAAGACCGTGAGGTCGATCGGCGCGATCTTCGCGTGGTCGCCGAGGATGCCGAGCAGGGTCCGCTCGTCGATGAGCTTCTGCTCGAAGAGCAGCGACGAGACGAGCCGCTGCTTCTGGTCCGCCTGCGCCAGGACCTCGCGGAGCTTCGCCGCGTCCACCGCGCCCGCGTCCTCGAGGATCCTCGCGACCCGCTTGTTGTAGCTGAGCATGGATCAGCTCCTCTGGAAGAGCCTCTTCAGGTCCTCGGGGTCCGAGGTGGACTGGAGCGCCTCCTCGAACGACACGAGTTGCGCCCGCACGAGCTCGAAGAGCGCCTGGTTCATCGTGCGCATCCCCAGCTTCCCGCCGGTCTGCATGATGGAGTACACTTGGTGCACCTTGTCGTCGCGGACGAGCGCGCGCACCGCCGACGTGCAGAGCATCAGCTCCGCGGCGAGCACGCGGCCGCGGCCCGCGGCGCGCTGCAGGAGCTGCTGCGAGAAGACGGCCTGGAGCACGAAGGAGAGCTGCGTTCGGACCTGCGGCTGCTGGTAGCTCGGAAAGATGTCGATGATGCGGTTGATCGTGGTGATCGCGTCCGACGTGTGGAGCGTCGCGAAGGTGAGGTGGCCCGTCTCCGCGATGGTGAGCGCGGCCTCCACGGTGTCCTTGTCGCGGAGCTCGCCGATCATCACCACGTCGGGGTCCTGGCGCAGGGCGCTCCGCAGCGCGTCCTTGAAGGAGTGCGTGTCGCCCCCCACCTCGCGCTGGTTGCAGAGGCAGTTCTTGTTGCGGTGGAGGAACTCGATCGGGTCCTCGATCGTCACCACGTGGCCCGATCGGTTCTGGTTGATGTAGTCGATCATCGCCGCGAGCGTCGTGGACTTGCCGGAGCCGGTGGCTCCGGTGACCAGGATGAGCCCCTTCGGGAGCGAGCAGAGGCTCTCGCAGACCTGCACGGGGAGCCCGAGCTCGCTGAACGACATGACCTCGTACGGGATCACGCGCAGCACCGCCGCGACCGTGCCCCGCTGCATGAACACGTTCACGCGGAAGCGTCCGAGGGTGTCGATGCCGAACGAGAGGTCGAGCTCGAGGTTCTTCTCGTAGAGCGCGACCTGCTCGTTGCTGAGGAACGAGTAGACCAGGCGCTGCGTCATGTCCGGGGTGAGGACGTCGTGCTCCGTGTTCACGAGGACGCCGTCGATGCGCACCCGCGGCGGGGACCCGGCGCTGATGTGGAGGTCCGAGCCGCCGCGCTGGACCATGATGGTCAGCAGTTCTTCGATGGAGATCATCACGGCAGGTGCCTCCGGGCCTCCGCCGGGACGTACCGGGAGAGGCGCCGGTCCCCTATCGGGCGGCGGAGGGGTCGGACTCGAGCCCGCCTCTCGGATCGAGAAGCCGCCCCCGCGCGGAGGCTTCCCGAATGTGCTGGACGGCGCTCCTCCGCCGGGCCTATCCTCTCCTGCGACCGTGTTGGGCACCGGGCCGTCACCTGCAGGCACCCGCCTGCGGCGGGCCCGGTTCGGAAGGAGTTCAGAGATGAAGAGGATCGTCCTCGCCGTCGCGCTGGCCGCGTCCGCCGCGCTCCCCGCTTGCACCACGATGAACCCCGAGCGCCGGACCATGACGGACTGGAGCATCGCGCTCATCCGCCGCGCTCCGGACCCGTGCGGCAACATGCCCGGTCACGACGCCAAGCGGGAGGGCTGCGGGAACATGGAAGGCGGAGCCAGCCGGTTCGTGGACGCCGTGTTCGTGAAGCCGATCGCCTTCGCCACCCTGCCCGTCACGTGGGCGCTCGACACGGCGCTCCTGAACCCCATCGACGGCTGGAAGAAGGCGCAGCTCCAGTGCCACGAGCGCCTGACCTGCGTGAACGAGCAGCAGGGCGACGCCATGTCGAACGCCCATGCCGACTTCAACGCCGGCGGCGTCATCCCGGTCGCCACGCCGTGGCTCGGCACGGTCCTCTACGCGCCCGAGTTCGCGGCCCGCTGGGTCTGGAACTCGGTCTACCCGACCGACCCGGTCAACCAGGACGACTACAACGCGTACTGGCAGCAGCACAACGAGAAGTCGGCCCACTAAGCCGACCACCCCTGGACTCACGACGGCCCCGCGGCCCCCATCGAGGGACCGCGGGGCTGTGTCATTCCGGTTCGTGCTCCGGACGGGACGCCGGACGCGTGGGTGCGGAACGTCGACACGGAACGTTTTCGCGTAGGCGCCGTCACGCAAGCGCCGTCACGCAAAGTGCCGTCACGCAAGGTGCCGTCACGGAGCGCCGCCGCCGACGGCCGCCGCGGCCGCTCGCACCCCACGACGGGTCGTTCGGACGGCTCCGCAGGAAGGCGCCGCGCTTCGGCGGGGATCAGTCCTCGTCGGGCGCGCGGTGCTTGTGCCAGGCGTCGATGTGCTTCTTCGCGACGTTCGCAGGCACCACGTCCAGGTGGCTGAAGGTCTGGGAGTAGCTCCCCTCGCCGGACGACATGGACCGGAGGTCCGCGGCGTAGGTCTGGATCTCGCTGAGGGGCACGTGCGCGCGGATGACCTGGCGGTCGTCGTGCGCGTCCATCCCGGAGATGCGGCCCCGGCGGGTGTTGAGGTCCCCCGTCACGTCGCCCATGCAGCCCGACGGGATGTCGATCTCGATCTCCATGATCGGTTCGAGCAGCGCGTGGGCGGCCTTCTCCACCGCGTCGCGCAGCGCGCGCGAGGACGCGATCTTGAACGCCGCCTCGGAGCTGTCCACGGGATGGCTCTTGCCGTCGAACGCCTCCACGACGACGTCCACGAGCGGGTATCCGGCGATCACGCCGCGGTCCATCTGCTCGCGGACCCCCTTCTCGACCGCGGGGATGAAGTTGTGCGGGATCGAACCGCCCACCGTCGCGTTCACGAACCGGAACCCGGCGCCGCGGGCGTTCGGGGCGACGCGCAGGTGGACTTCCGCAAACTGCCCGCGGCCGCCCGACTGCTTCTTGTGGCGCCACTGCCCCTCGGCGCGGCCGAGCACCGTCTCCTTGAGCGGCACCTTCGGCAGCCGGTGCTCGAGCTCGACCTTGTAGCGGCCCGAGAGGCGCCGGAGGATCGTCTCGAGGTGGAGCGTCGAGAGGCCGGAGATGATCATCTCGTGGGTGTCGGCGCTTCGTCCCGTCCGGAACGACGGGTCCTCGTCCTGCACCTTGTGGAAGGCGGCCGAGACCTTGTGCTCGTCGCCCTTCGCCTTCGACTCGACGGCGTAGTGCGCCATCGGCGCGGGGAACTCGGGCGGCGCCACCGTGCACTTCGCGGCCGGGTCGGCCAGGGTGCACCCGAGCTTCAGCTCCTCGACCTTCGTCACCGCGACGATGTCGCCCGCGCCGACCGACTTCACCGGGCGGAGCTCCTTCCCGAACGGGCGCGACGGGTGCGCGTGACCGAGCCGCACGGTGCCGCCGCCCGCGGAGCACCATGCGTTCCCGTCGGCCGGGAGCTCGCCGCGCCAGACGCGGAGGTACGCGATCTTCCCGACGTGCGCGTCGATGGCGACCTTCCACACCGACGCGAGGAACGGGCCGTCCGCGGACACGGGCGAGTCCTTCGCCCCCTCGTAGACCGCGCGGATTCCGAGCGGCTGCGCGGCGGACGGAGCGTCCTCGGCGAGGAAATCCATGCACTGGCCGAGCCCGAAGCCCCGCACGGACGAGAGGAACAGCACCGGCACGACCGTCCCCTTCGAGATCGCCGCGGTGAGCGCGCCCGCGGCCTCGTCGTGCTTGATCTCGTCGCCCGCGAGGTAGCGCTCGAGCAGGGCGTCGTCGGCCTCGACCACGGCCTCGAAGAACGCGCTCCGCGCCTGCCCCGGATCGCCGCAGAGCGTGTTGCCGCCCTCGGGCCGCTCGTCCTCGAAGCACGGAGTCACCGACTTGAAGCCCGCGCCCGCGCCGACGGGGAGGTTGAACGCGCGGCAGCGCGGCCCGAACGCGGACTGGACCTGCGCGAAGACGCGCTCCGGGTCCGCGTTCTCCGCGTCCATCTTCGAGATCACGATCGCGCGCGCCTTGCCCATCGCGCCGGCGGCCTCCCACATGCGGCGCGTGTTCACGCCGACGCCCGTCACGGCGCTCACGAACACCAGCACGAGGTCGCACGCCCACATCCCCGCCGTCGCCGCGCCCGCGAAGTCCGGGTACCCGGGGCAGTCCACGAGGATGACGTCCTTCCCCTTCCACGTGAAGTGGACGGTGCATGCGTCGATCGAGTGCCCCACATCGCGCTCGTCCGCGTCGTGGTCGCAGACCGTGGAGCGGTCGCCGATCGTCCCGGCGCGGGCCACCGCCCCGGCCTTGAACAGTGCGTGCTCTGCGAACGACGTCTTGCCCGAGTCCCCGTGGCCCACGAGGGCGACGGTCCGGATCGAGGCGGCGCGATGGGGCATGGCTCCTCCAGGGGGTAGGGGCCGCCCGCGCAGCCGCAGGCGGCCGACCGGGCCATCCTACGGAACGCCGCCGCCGCGCGGACGTGCCATTCGTCACGGGAGCGGCGCACCCCGTACGGAGCGGACCGGCGGGCGTGCCCGGCGCGTGAATCGAGAAGGCCCCCCGCCTGCGCGAGGGGCCTTCGTCGTGCTGCATCGTCCGGAGCCTGGAGGAGCGATCCGTCGGGGCCTCTTCGTGCCATGAACCGCCTGCGGCGGCGCGCCGTGACTCCCGGCGCTGTGGAGATCGCTCTCCACCCCCTGTCGGACCAGTCGTTCTCCCTGTTAGGAGCCTTGCCCGGCGGACCGCGCCCTCCGGGCTCCGGAACGGGTGTCGGTTACTTCGCCTCGGCCGCCGCGGTCTCCTTCGGGATGACCACGACGATCTCGACGCGACGGTTCTTCGAGCGGTTGGCCGGGGTGTCGTTCGGCGCCACCGGCTCCTGCTCGCCGCGGGACGCGCTCATGAGGCGCTTCGCGTCCACCCGGAGCTCGTCGCGGAGGAAGCGCGTGACCTCGAGGGCCCGGGCCGAACCGAGGCCGAGGTTGTCCTGGAACTTCTGCGCCGTGCGCTTGAGCGGATCGGAGTCCGTGTGGCCCTCGACGCGGACCATGTACGGGAGGAACGAGCCGTTCAGCGCGTCGCTCAGGCTCTTCAGGCTCTTCTTCGCCTTGTCGGAAATGGCCGAGCTGCCGGACGTGAAGGTCACGTCGCTGTTCAGCGCGATCTCGATGTTCCCGTCCTTGTCCACGCCGACCGACTCGATCTGCTTGTTCCCCGCGAACTGGGCGCGGAGTTCGGCGATCCGCTTCTCGATCAGGGCGTCCACGTTCACCGTCGAGGGGGCCGGGGCGGCGGGCGCGGCGGCGCGCTCGGCCATCTCCTTCTCCAGGGCCTGCGCCCGGCGCTGCCACTCGGAGGCGGAGTTCGCGGCGGTCACCGCGTCCTGGCGGAAGCGCTGCGCCTCCTTGTCGGCGGCGGCCTTCTGGGCCAGGGCGGCCTCGGCGCGCGCGGCCTCCTTCGCCTGCTCGCTCATGGAAGTCGCGAGCTGCGCGTCGCGGTCCATCAGCTCGCGGTTGCGCTGTTCCGCGACCTCCTCCCAGTTGGTGCTCGCGCACCCGGCGGCGGCGACGGCCGCGGAGAGGACAAGGAAGAACGCCGAATTCCTGATCTTGAGCATGGCCACCACCCTCAGTCCGTTGCGTCCGCGGGCCTCGCGCCCGCGCGACTCGTTGCCTCCGGGAACCCGTCCTCGGAGCCGCCGCCGCGCCGCGCGCGAACGGAAGCCCCGCCTCGCGCAGCGACCGGGCGGACGGGGAACGGGCGCGGCCGAGGCGTCGCCGGCCGTGGATCCGGCCGCGCGACGTTGGCCCTTGGCGTCAGCCGCTGGCCGTCAACCGTCGGCCGTTGCATCCCGGCCCCTGCATCAGGGCCTTCGCATCGGCCATCGCACGGCCATCGACGCATCCGCCGCCCGCTCGCTGTCCGCACGCTCGCTGTGCGTCGGAGCAGTCTAGGGAGCGGCCGGAATCCGTCAAGGGGAAATCCACCACATCTTGGGGGGATTCCTGCATGAACCCCAAGATAGCGTGGGGGAGGGACAGTCTCGCCGGCGTGCGCGGCGCGGCCGCAACCCTGTCTGCGAAGAGGACTTGCGCGCGAGGCGGAACGGAGATCGCCGGAGGTCCCGCGTCCGCGCGCGCGGCCGCGGGGGACGTGCGGATTTCCCGCGTCGCGTCGCGGCGCGCGCGCCGGAACTTCTACAGTCGTAGAAGATCAGCCCCGCCCGAGCAGGCCGAGGTACCAGCCGAGGAACGCGCCGCCCCAGAGCATGAAGAGCCACGCTCCGATCGCGAGGAACGGGCCGAACGGGACGTAGCGGTCCTTCGTCACGATCATGCGCACCACGCCGGCCGCCGCGCCGACCACGGACGCCGCGACCAGCGAGAGCAGCGCGCCGGCCGGCCCCGTCCAACCGCCGATCATCCCCTGGAATTTCACGTCGCCGAACCCCATCGCCTCCTTGCCGAGGATGAGCGATCCCGACGCGCGGATGCCCCACACGATCCCGCCGCCGACGACGATGCCCGCCAACGACGCGACGGCTGCGATCACACGGACCGGCCAGTCCTCGCACGCCCCGGGGAGCCAGGCGGGAGCGCCGAGGTCGGCGCCGAGGGTCAGCTCGGGCACCAGCGCGGCCACGACCGGGGCCGGCCACATCCAGCCGAGCGTGATCTCGTCCGGGAGGATGGTATGGTCGAGGTCGATCAGCGACGCCGCGAGGAGCGCCGCGGTCAGCACCGCCACCGCGCCCGCCCAGATCCAGCGCGACGGCTCCCCCGCCGCGCCCGGCGCGATCACCAGCACGTGGACGACGACCGCGAAGAGCACCCCCGTGAGCGCTTCGACCGCGGCGTAGCGCGCGGAGATCCGCCCCTTGCAGCCGCGGCACCGCCCGCGCAGGAGCATCCACGAGAGGATCGGGATGTTGTCGAGGGCGCCGATGGGCGTGCGGCACTCGGGGCAGCGGGACCTCGGGCGCACCACGGAGAGGCCCATCGGGAGGCGGTGCGCGACGACGTTCAGGAACGACCCGACGTTCGCGCCGAAGAGGACCGCCGCCGCCCACCAGAAGGCGTGCGGAACCTGGTCGAGGGGCGCCGCGGCGAGCAGCGCGGCAGGCGTCGGAGCGGAGGAGGGCATCTGCCGTTCTCCATCGTCCCGCGGGCGGCGTTTCGGGAGCGGATCAGCCGTCGGACTCGCGCAGCGCGGCGCCGTCCCACGCATAGACGGCCCCGCACTCGCGGCACGTCGCGGACCCCGCCGGGGACTTCGGCGCGAGGTCGAGGCGCACGCCGCACCGGCACATGAACCCCGCGATCCGCGCAGGCACGCCCATCACCAGGGCGAAGTCCGGCACGTCCCGGGAGACGACCGATCCGGCTCCGACGAACGCGTACCGCCCCACGCGGTTCCCGCACACGACGGTGCAGTTCGCGCCGAGCGTGGCGCCCCGCCCGACCCGCGTCTCGCGGTACTCGTGCTTCCGCGAGACGTGGCTCCGCGGGTTCATCACGTTGGTGAACACCATCGACGGGCCGCAGAACACGTCGTCCTCAAGGTGGACGCCCTCGTAGATGGACACGTTGTTCTGGACCTTCACGTTGTCCCCGAGGGTCGTGCCGTTCGCGACGAACACGTTCTGGCCGAGGTTGCACCGCCGGCCGATCCGGGCGCCCGGCATCACGTGGGAGAAGTGCCAGATGGACGTGCCGTCGCCGATCCGGGCGCCCTCGTCGACCACGGCCGACGGGTGGGCCTTCCAGCCCCTGTCGGTGCTCGGCTCGGTGCTCGGGGGGGTCATCCGGTCCTCCTCGCTGCGGTTCGTTGCGGCCGGTCGGCTCGTCGGCGGCGACCGACGTTCCTATCGTCCGTGCCCCGACCTCCCTGAAATCGGGGAAAAAGGCGTTGCCACGGGTTTCGGGCCGTTGCTACCCTCTCCGCCTCTTGGGCATCGTACGATCGGCGCAGGGCGCAGGACCCGCGACCCGCCGCCGGGCGTACTTGAAGGGAGCAAGATCGGCATGAAGCGCGTCCACCTCTTCGTCGGCCTCGCCGCGGCGGCGCTCGCCGGCGGGTGCGTCACCGGTCCCGCCCGCGGCCTCTCGCCGACGGGCAACGCGGATCCGCACCGCGACATGGTCACCACGGAGCAGTACCCGCTCCAGAGTTCGTCCTGGAAGGACGAGGTGGACCGCCGGTTCGAGCAGCAGTACCCCGGCACCATGAACTGGCTGTACGTCTGGGGCCGCGACCGCTGGTTCGACCTCATGGACGTCGCGAGTTGGGACCTCTCCTTCGGTCGCGGGTTCGGCTTCAACGCCCACCTGACCGAGTTCGCCCAGGTCGGCCTCAACTGGTGGGACGGCACGAGCTGGGGCCAGCGCGGCCGCGCCTGGGGCACCTGGGCGACCGACGAGACGGACCGCGGCGTCGGCCCGTTCTACTGGGTCGAGTTCGAGCGCACGCCGCAGTGGGGCACGAAGACCCTCTTCACCCACACCTACAAGTACACGGGCTGGGACCTCCAGGAGGCCGGCATCTCGAAGATCACGCACGACGACTGGTCCGATCTCGGCGCGACGGCCCACCTGTTCGCCGTCGGCGCGCACCTCTCGGCCAGCCCGGTCGAGGCGGTGGACTTCGTGGTCGGCGCGATCCCGGTCGGCCTGATCGCCAACGTCGCCGGGTACCACCACCCGATCTTCGACATCATGGGCGACGACACCTGGAGCGAGATCGAGAAGGACCTCGCCACCGAGCACGGTCGCTAGCCGCCGCCGGATACGGGACTCACTCCCCGGGGGAGCGCGCGAGCGCTCCCCCGGTTCGATTCACGGCGCCCCGCCGGCGATTCGACCTCGACTCCGCCGGAGCGTCCGCGGAGGATGGGCGCCGATGACCGCCCCACGCCGAGCCCCGTTCCCGCTCCCTTCCGTCGGGCCGATCCTCTGCGCCGCCGCGCTGACCGCGTGCGCGAGCACCGGCGGCGAGGACGAGGCGCGCGCGATCGGATCGATGCAGGCCGCGATCGCCGCCGCGGAGGCGGGACGCTTCGACGAGGCGGAGGAAGCCGCCGCTCGGGCGGCTGAGGAGCGGCCCGGGTTCGTGGATCCATGGTTCCTGCGCGGAGCCCTCGCGGAGAAGCGCGGCGACGGCGAGTCCGCGCGCGCGGCCTACCGGCGGGTGCTCGAGATCGACCCGACCCGCACCGCCGCCGGGGTGGCGCTGGCGCAGACCTACATCGCCGAAGGCCGGTCCGCGGAAGCGAGGGACTGGCTCCTCCGCGCCCTCGACGCGGACCCGGGCGCCGAGCCCGCATGCTTCAACCTCGGCAGCCTCGCAGACGAGTCGGGCGAACTCGACGCCGCCGCCGGGTGGATGGCGCTCTCCGCCGCACTGGACGCACGGGACCCCCGAGCTCCGCTCCGGCTCGCGTCGATCCGCCTCCGTCAGGGCCGACGCGCCGACGCTCTTGCGGCCGCCGAGGAGGCGCTGCGCCGCGTGCCCGGGTGGCCGCCCGCGGAGCAAGCCGTTTCCCAGTTGCGGTCGCGGTAGCCGGCGCTCCGCTCCCGCGGACGGCATCCGCGCTCGCCTGCGGACCGTCACCGGCCCGCGGTCGTCCCCTGAGGGGGTGTCGCGAACTGAACCCCGGCGCCGGGCCTCGCTTCGCGGCACCCTCTCGGGCATGCGGTGCAGCGGACCGCAGACGAAGCGTCGCCGTCGGTGCGCCACGTCTGCGAGCCCGGATCGCACGGAGCCCGGATCGCACGGAGCCGGTCGCGCGGGGCGGCCGCGTGAGGACCTTGGCGCGACGCCGGATGACCTCCCCCGCTGCATCGGTCTCACGGGCCGACGTGCGCCGGCTCGGACGCTCCGACTTCCGGGCCCGTCTCGAACCGCCGACCAGCCCCTCTCTCACCACCGTGGCGCGGGATCGCGGCGAACCTGCGGTGCGACGATCCCCGCGCGTCGGCGCAGCAGCTGGAGCCCTACGACAGGGTGCGCGACGACAGGGTGCGCGACGACAGGGCGCCTGACGACAGGGCGCCCAGGTCGAGATCCGCGGGATCGCGGCAAGGAGGGGACCGAAGCGCGGCCATGGATCAGCCGCGGCGAGGGCCCCGACGCCGCCGCTTGCTCGGCCAGGCGCGCGCCACGGTGGGGAGAGTGCGGGCTAGGAGTCTGTCCGAGGAAGTCCCTCGCCACCCTCGCGATGGGTGAATCGGCTCGCTGGACCCCGGGTGCCGACCAGCGAACAGGCCCTTCACGAGCCGCGCTTCGGAACACTCGGACAGAGTCCTAGAACGGGATGTCGTCGAAGTCCACGCCCTCGTTGCCGCGTCCGGCCGGGGCCGGGGTGCCGGCAGCGCCGCCTGCGCCGCGGGAGGCGGGAGCCGCCTCGCGCGGGGCGCGCTCCCCGCCCGCCTGGCCGCCCTCGCGATAGCCTCCCCCGCCGCCGCCTCCGCCGCCGCGGTCGTCCCGGCCGCCGAGGAACTGCACGCGCTCCGCGACGACGTACAGCTTGCTGCGCTTCTGGCCGGACTCGCGGTCGTCCCACGTGTCGTACTGCAGGCGCCCCTCGATGAACACGGGGCGGCCCTTCCGCAGGTACTCGTTCGACGTCTCCGCCTGGCGGCCGAAGACCGTGATGTCCACGAAGCACACTTCCTCGTGCTTGTTGCCCTGCTGATCTCGCCAGTCGCGGTTCACGGCGAGGCCGAACTTGCAGATGGCGCTGCCGCCGCCCTGCGCGCCCGGCGCGGCCCCGCCGCCACCGCCGCCACCGCCGCCGCTGTAGCGGAGCTCGGGGTCGCGGGTGAGGTTGCCCATGAGGAGGACCTTGTTGAAGTTCGCCATGTCGCACCTACCTCCGGACGGGCTCGGCGGCGGAGTCGTTCCGCCCGCCGGGCACGTCGCATTGACTCGGACCGCGCCACGGGGCTACGATCCACGCCGGACTCGAAACGATCGCTCGAAACGAACACGCTCCAGACGAAGAGGACACATGGCCCCGAAGACGGAACGCAGACGCGAGCCGCGTGCGAAGCCCACGCGGGACCTGACGCTCCGGCTGACCGGGCAGCCCGCCGCCGCGGAGATCCGGGACATCTCCGTGAACGGCGTGTGCTGCACGACCACGCAGGCCGTGCCGGTGCTGACTCAGGTGCATCTGGTCCTCATGGTCCCGACGCCCCGCGGTCCGCGGGAGATTCCCTGCGGCGGCGCGGTCGTGCGCAGCGTGAAGGAGACGGCCGCGCCGGGCAGCCACGCCGCCGAGCCGTACGAGACGGCGATCTACTTCACGGACATCCGCGAAGCCGACCGTTCCGTGCTCGCCGCCTACGTGGCCGCGCGCCGCGACGCAGGCGCCACCGCCTGATCCGCTGCGAGAGGGCATCCTAGCCTCCCGCGGGGACACACCGCGCGGCGCGGGTCCGAAGTCGCGTCCCACGGGCCACGCCTTGCGAGGCGGCACGCTCCGGCGCGGTACCGCGCTCCGGCGAGGCACTCGCAAGGTGCGCGTCGCCACGCGCCGCGTCGCGCGCGGCACATGCGGCACGTGGGTCCCCTGTGCGGCCGTCACGCCGTGCGGCCGTCGCTCCGCACGTCTGTCGCCCCGCACGTCTGTGCCCGTACGTCTGTGCCCGTACGTCTGTGCCCGTACGACTGTCGCCCCGTACGGCCGTCGCCCCGCGCGGCGGGCCCGCCCGGGTGCCCGCACCTGGGTTCCGGAGTCGCGTCGGCGTCGCCTCGGATGTGCCGATGCGGCCCCGTCGCCAGACCGCGTTGCCAGACCTCGTCGCCAGGCCGGGTCGTCAACCTGTGTCGGGAGCTTGAGTCGTCAGCGCGCGTCCGCGCCGCCGCGGAAACGTGCCTCGATCGCTCGTTCGCGCTCGTCCCTCCCCCGGGCCGCAAGGGGCTCGCCGCCGGCGAGTCCTGCGCCGAACGCGGCGGAGAGAAGGAGCGTCATGTGGAGCGCCCCGACC
Source organism: Planctomycetota bacterium (assembly GCA_022072415.1). Lineage (GTDB taxonomy): Bacteria > Planctomycetota > JAJSAM01 > JAJSAM01 > JAJVHW01 > JAJVHW01. Next base: position 5,871 of record JAJVHW010000075.1, on the reverse strand, counting down.
GTGTTGGCGGCCACCGACGGCAGCCGAACGGACACGCAGGGCACGCCCGACGCCGCGAGAACGGACCGGAACGACACGGAGTCGGCGATCGCATACTCGGAGAGCGTGTGTCCGCCGAGCCACGGGAGCCCCGGCGCGTCCTTCGGAACCGTGCGGTCCCGGCCGTGCTTCGACACCTCGAAGAGCACGACGCAGAGCTCGTCCCGCAGCGTCGAGCACCGGCGGCCGAGCGCGGTCGCGTCGCGCGGAAGCACCTGGGCGTCGCAGCCCCGGCGCGCGGCCGGCTCGCGGAGCGCGGCGCCGACGCTCTCCTCGAAGAGGCGCGCCGCCTGGACCGCGGTGGCCTCGAGCGCCTCCGCCCCGGCCACGAACAGGTGCCGTCGCCGCCCGCGGAGGGCGTGCAGGTGGAGCACCGACGCGAGGAGGTACGCCGGGTTCGACCGGACGTCCTCCCCGGACGTGCGTTCGGCCGCCGCGTGCGCGCCGCCGAGGACGCCACGCACGTCCACCCCCGCGATCGCAGCCGGGAGGAGGCCGATCGGCGTGAGCGCGCCGTACCGCGCGGGGACGTTCCCGGGCACCTCGAAGGAGAGGAGCCCTTCGCGCAGCGCCTCCTCGCGGAGCGTGCCGCCCTTCCCGTCGGTCACGACGACCAGATGGTCCTTGAACGACGGCCCCACGCGCTTCTTCGCCACGTCGCGCGCCACCGCGAACTGGACCAGGGGGCCGAGTTCGTCGCCGGACTTCCCGATGCAGACGACCAGCGTCTGCTCGATCGCGAACGCGTCGAGGAACGCGCCGAGCCAGTCCGGATCGACGGAGTCCACGACGAACACCCGCGGACGCCCCGCGCGGCCCGGCGAGGGCAGCAGGTTGTGGAAGGGGTGGGTGAGCGCCTGCAGCACGGCGCGGACGACGTCGCCCTCCGCTCCCGCCGCGAGCACGGCCACGTTGTCGAACCGCGACGCGAGGGACTCCGACGTCTCCCGTGCCCGCGCCGCCTCGCGGCCGAGCATGTAGAGGTCGGCGAAGCCCACCTGGCCGCGGGCGCGGGCGAGGAGGATCTCGTCGTGCACCTCGCGTCCTCGCGCGACGAGCGCGTCGAGGTCCGACGCGGAGACGCCGAGCGGCGGGCGCGGATCCGACGCAGCGGCGAACGCCCCCGCGCCGACGCCTTCGAGCGCGCCCGTCACATCCACCTGCACAAGGTCCGTCGGGTTCACCGGGTCCTCCGCCCCGCCGGCCGGAAAGGCCGCGGGACCGTCGCGCCGCCGCTCGGCGCGCAAGAGGATCGTAGGAACGCGGACGGCGCCTGTCGCGGAAAGCCGCCCGGAAAGCCGTGCGAACGGCCGCACGGTGCGCTGCAAGGCCGGCGGCGCGAGTGCCGGTGACACGAGTGGCGGTGACACGACTGCCGGCGACACGAATGCCGGTGACGTGAACGCCGGCGACGTGAACGCCGTACGACACGAACGCCGTGCGACACGAACACCCCGCGGAGACCGGCGGGCGGGTGCGCGCGGACGGTCCCACGCGCCCCCGCTCCGATCCTCGGGTCCATGTTGCCAGAGAGGTGCCGGGGCGGCGTCGCGCGCCGCCCCGGCCGGACGCGAGCACCGCCGGCAGTCGTCGAGCACCGGCGTTCCCGCCGGCGCGAGCGGCCACGGCCTCTCTGTCCCGGAGGGAGACGCACGAGACCCCCCGAACGTCACCGCAGGATTCCGGAATCCCCGGATTCCACGCGTGACGTCCCCCGACGCGGGCCAGCGGCGCGACGGCGGCGTTGGCGAGGAACCGAACCGGCGCCGAAGCGTCGCCGAACCGTCGGCCAGCCCGCTTCTCTCACCACTGTGGCGCGGGATCGCGGCGATTCTGCGGCTCGACGATCCTCGCGCGCCGGCGCAGCAGCCGGAATCCGACGCCAAGGCGTCCGACGACAAGGCGCCCGACGACAGGGCGTCCGACGACAAGGCGTCCGACGACAGGGCGCCCCACGACAAGGCACCCTGGCCGAGGCCCGCGGGATGCGCGGCAAGGAGGAGACCGAAGCGCCCCTCCGGATGAGCCGCGGCGGGGGCTCCGACGCCGCTGCGCGCCCGCGGGCTCGGCCGGGCGCGCCACGGTGGGGAGAGGTGCGGCCTAGAAGAGCCCGGCCGCGAGCCCGTTCTCGTCGAGGTCCATCCCGAGGAGGCCGGGCTTCTTCGGGAGGCCGGGCATCGTCATCATCGTGCCGGCCAGCGGGTAGAGGAACCCGGCGCCGGCGGACAGGCGGACGTCGCGGACCGGGAACCGGTAGCCCGACGGGCGCGCGCGGAGCGCGGGGTCGTGGCTGATCGAGAGCTGCGTCTTCGCCATGCAGATCGGGAGGTGGCCGAAACCCCAGCGCGTGAAGCGGTCGATCGCCTCCACGGCCGCAGGCTCGTAGTCCACGCCGTCGGCGCCGTAGAGCTTCGTCGCGAGCGTCTCGATCTTCTCGCGGATGGACATCGAGTCGGGGTAGCAGAACCGGAAGTCCCCCGCCGCATCGCACGCGGCGACGAGCGCCCGCGCCACGTCCTCCATCCCCGCGCCGCCCTTCGCGAACGCGAGCGACACCTCGGCGCGGAACGCGCCGGCCTTGACGGCCTGCTCGCGCACCCACTGCACCTCGCGCTCGCTGTCGCCGGGGAAGCAGTTGACGATCACGACCACCTGCACGCCGAAGCTCTTCACGTTCTCGATGTGCTTCCGCAGGTTCTCGAACCCGCGCTCGAGCGCCGCCTGGTTCTCCTCGACGAGGGACGGCGGGAGGTCCTTCCCGAGCTTCACCTCGGCGTCGGACCCGTGCATCTTCAGCGCGCGGAGCGTGGCGACCACGCCGGCCGCATGCGGGCGGAGCCCGGAGACGCGGCACTTGATGTCGAAGAACTTCTCGCAGCCCATGTCGGCGCCGAAGCCCGACTCGGTGACCACGTAGTCCGCGAGGCGGAGCGCGATCCGGTCCGCGATGATCGAGCTGTTCCCGACCGCGATGTTCGCGAACGGCCCGGCGTGGACGAAGCAGCCCGTCCCCTCGATCGTCTGCATGAGCGTCGGCATCACCGCGTCGCGCATGACGACGGCCATCGCGCCGGCGGCGCCCATCTGCTCGGCCGTGACGGGGTTCCCGTCGAGGTCCGGGCCGACGATGATCTTCCCGAGCCGGCGGCGGAGGTCGGGAAGGTCGTTCGAGAGCGCGAGGCAGGCCATGACCTCGGACGCGGGCGTGATGTCGAAGCCCGTGCGGCGCGGGAAGCCCGGAGCCTTCTCGCCGTTCCCCACGGTGATGTCGCGGAGCGCGCGGTCGGACACGTCCACCACGCGGCGGAGCTCGATCCGCGCCGGGTCCAGACGGTACGGATTCCCGTGCATGAGCGACGCGTCCACCCACGCGGCCAGCAGGTTGTGCGCGGCGCCGACGGCGTGCATGTCGCCCGTGAGGTGGAGGTTGAAGTCCTCCATGGGGACGACCTGGGACCACCCGCCGCCCGCCGCGCCGCCCTTGATCCCGAAGACCGGGCCCATCGACGGCTGGCGGATGCAGGTGATCGTCTTCTTCCCGATCCGGTTGAGCCCGAGGCCGGTGCCGATCGTGTTGACGGTCTTCCCCTCGCCGAGCGGCGTCGGGGTCACGGCCGTGATCACGATGTACTTCGAGTCCCGCTTCTCCGGCAGGCGGTCGAGGATCGAGAGATCCACCTTGGCCTTCGTCCGGCCGTAGGGGATCAGCTCCTCCTCGTGGATCCCGAGTTTCCGCCCGAGTTCCGCGATGGGGATCAGCTTGGCCTGACGTGCGATGGCGAGGTCGTCTTTCATGATTCCGGCATGCTACGCCCGCCCGGAGGCCGGCCGAGTTTCAGCGGACCCGGACGAGGCGCTCGTCCGGCACGCCGAGCGCGAGCCGCGCCGTGCGCGTCTCGTCGAGCCAGCGGCGGGCATCGACCGCGTACCCGGCCGTCGGGGCGACGCCGGGACACCGCGCGGCGAACCACTCGTTCCAGAGCCGCATGGACGCCTCGCGGAGGTACTTCGCGCACATCGAGGCCAGGCCCGTCTGGAGCGCCTCGCCGTCGCCGCCGACGGCGAACGCGATCTCGGCCTCCGACTCCCCGACGCGCATGCGGTACCGCGACACCTCGCGGCCCTCGTCGAGCGCCCACGCGAACCGCTGCGGCCAGCGGGCGTGCATGGGAGGGAGATAGAACCGCCGCCCGCCCTGACGGTCCATCACGGCGCGGATCTCCTCGCCGGCCGTCGCGCGGGCCGCGAGGCGGTCGAACACGTCGGCCGAGAGCGAGAAGAGCACGTCGCTCTTGTTGCCGGCGGCCTCGAGGGCGGCGTTGAGCGGCCGCTCGGGGACCACGGCCGCAGCGAACCCCTCGAACGACGCGCCGGCGTCCGCCAGCGCGCCGCGGAGCGCGTCCGCCGCGGACGCGACGTCGCCCGGGGTCGTCCAGAGCGGCAGCGCGGCCGACGGGCCGTACCAGGGCGACGGCCCGCCGCCCGGATCGTCGAGAGACGTCCCGAGCGCCGCGAGGAGCGCGGCGAGGTTCCGCGGCGGGGTCCCGTCGCGCGCCGCGAGGAACGCGAGTACGGGCAGTTCGAGCCTCGCCGGGTCGTGCGTGGGTCCGTAGACCTCCTTGCTGTCGCCGACGACGAGACGCCCGTTCCGGCGGGCACCGGGGGCGGCGACGGCCCGGGCGAGTCCGTCGGCCAGTGACGGCCCCCCGGTGGGCACGCGGAACGCCGCCCCCGCCACGCAGAGCGGGCCGAGCGTCGGGCCGTAGCCCGCTTCATCCACGCCGAGAACGAGCAACGGACCTCCAGGTCGCGGGTCCGGAGCCGCCGTTCAGGTCCGGGTCCCCCGCGAGCCGATCCTACGTTCGGAGTCCGACGGCCCTCCCGCCGCCGGCCCACCGCGATCGGAGCATGCCATGATCCCCTGCCTCGTCGTGACCGCCGACCCCGTCGCGCGGGACGTCATCAGCGTCGGTCTCGAGCAGACGCAGAGCTTCGCGCTCGACATGGCCGAGGACGCCTGGGCGCTCGAGATGGCGCGCAGCAAGCCGTACCGCGTGATCGTGGTGGACGCGGACCTCCAGGGCGTGGACGCGGGCGAGATGCTCAAGTCCTTCCGCGACGCGCGCCCCGACGCGGAGCTGCTCATGATCACGCGCAACCGCAACCAGGCCCGCCACCTCCTCCGCGACAAGCAGCAGCTCGCCCTCTACGGATTCGTCCACCTGCCCGTGGAGCGGCTGGAGTTCTTCCAGCTCGCCGCGCGGCTCCTCGAGCGCGTCGGCGGCGCCCCCGCGGCGGCGTGACGGGCGCGGGCGCCGCCCGCGGCGACTCCCTCGGAATCCCTGCGCGGACGGACGGGCCTCGCTATCCTCCCCCGCTTCCGGCCGTTCCTGGCCTGCGTAGCTCAGCGGTAGAGCACCGCTTTCGTAAAGCGGGGGTCGTCGGTTCAAATCCGACCGCAGGCTCCAGACGCCGTGACGACGCAACGCCGTTGAGACGCTGACGCCGTGATGGCGCGACCCGGCGACGACGTCGCGTCACGACGCCGCGATGCCCCGGAAATCCGCACTGCCGCTCGTACCGGGGAGAGGACGCGGGTAGAATGGCCCCCGTGAGCGCCGGGGAGGCTCCTCCGCGCCGCTGCGAACGCTGCGGCACCCTCCAGCAGGAGACGTTCCGATTCTGCCCGGAGTGCGCGCTTCCGCTGCGCTCGGCGCCGATCCTCTCCTCGGAGATCCTCGAGGCGCGGCGGCGCGCCGTGGCGCGCGACGACGCCCGCGGGTCGCGGCTCCGTCGCGCGGCGGCGATCGCGGCGCTGGCCATCCCGGCCGC
>JAJVHW010000090.1 GCA_022072415.1 Planctomycetota bacterium | reverse complement strand
CCCGCCGCGGACGCTCCGCGCGTCGTGGATGCCGCGGTGGACCCCGTCAGCGCGACGCAGCACCGCGTGCGGTTCGCGGCGCCTCCGCAGGGCGCGTGGCGCGTCACGGTGGCCGGCCTTGACGGCGCGGAGGACGTCGCGCCGCTCTCGCTCGTCGTCGATCCCGCGCCGCCGGTGTTCGCGTCGGTCCGCGTCGCCGACGCGGGCGGCCGCGAGATCCCCTCGGGCGGATGGGGGACCACGCGCAGGGTCACCGTCACCGCGGAGGTCGCCGACCTCTCCCTCGCGTCCGTCACGCTGGGCGGGCGCCCGCCCCGGGAGCCCGTCGCGCCGGGGCGGGGCACGTACACGTTCGACGTGTCGCTCGGAGACGACGAGCAGGGGCGCGCGGTGACGTGGTCGCTCGCGGCGGCCGACCTCGCGGAGAACACGCACTCCGCGCCGGTGACCGTGCAGTGCGACTGGACGGACCCGACGATCCAGCTCACCTCGCCCGCGCCGGGCGCGCGGCTGAACGACGTCACCTCGGCCGCGTTCGAGGGGGTCTGCTCCGAGTCGGCCTACAAGCTGGTCGTCGAGGGCATCCCCGGCGTCGAGGTCCGCGTGGACAGGAGCTCCCGCGAGTTCCGCGAACTCCGCCAGCTCCCGCGCGGGCGGCACGCCGCGAGCGTCTACGCCGTGGACCCCTCGGGGCGGAAGTCGGCGCCCGTCACGGTCGAACTCGACGTCGAGCACGTCGTCACCGAGAAGCCGGACCGCGTCACGTGGCGGAAGGGCGTCGATGCCGACATGGTGAAGGTCACCGCCGGGAACGAGGTGATCGGCGGGCGCACGCAGCCGGTCGGCCTCGTCTACCTCGACAGGCACGAGGTCACCAACGCCATGTACCGCGCATTCCTCGCCGACTGCGCGAAGCACGGCGCGCGCGCGCCGTGGGACCATCCGAAGCAGCCGGCCGGCTGGAGCCACGTCCCCCCGAAGGAGACGTGGAACGACCCGAAGTGGAACGCCGACGACCTGCCCGTCGTGAACGTCGCGTGGTGGGACGCGTACGCGTTCGCCGCGTGGACCGGGCGCCGCCTGCCGACCGAGGCCGAGTGGGTGAAGGCCGCAGCGCGCTCGAAGGATCCCTCCGAGCTGGAACTCCGCCGCTGGCCGCCGCTCGCGCGCAGCGCCGCGTGGAAGGACGGTCTCCTCGTCGTCTCCGACGGGACGCGCCTCGCCGGCCCGGCCTCGGCGGTGAAGGGCGACGACGAGTCGCCCTCCGGCTGCCTCCACATGGGCGGGAACGCGAGCGAGTGGGTGGACACGCCGTTCGCGCAGGAGGACGCGCGGACGGGCGTCCGCGGCGGGAACTGGTTCCTCGGCCGCGCCGCCGCCGACGTCTCCGCCGCCCCGACGATGCCCTACGAGCCGTCCCTCCGCGCCGCGACCATCGGGTTCCGCTGCGCGGTGGACGAGAAGGACGTTCCGTGAACGCGCGATCCTCCCTCCCGGCTCTCGCCGCCGCCGCGGCTGTCGCCGTCCTCGCCACGGCCGGGTGCGCGTCGCCGTCCGCGCCGCCGCCGCCGAAGCAGCCCTACAAGGTCGTGCTCCTTCCGGTCGAAGGGGCCGAGCGCGCGCTCGCGCAGGCCGCCGCCGACGCATCCGCCGCGCCTGAGGCGGAGCGCGACGCGTTCGTCCCGCTCGCGCTGACGACCGAGGAGTTCGAGAAGGCCGTGCACGACGGGGTCGTCGCGTCCGGGGCGTTCAGCGAGATCGTCGTGCTCCCGGCCACGGCGCCGCAGGACGACCTCGCCGCCGCGGCGGACTGGGCCCGCTCCGCGCGCGCCGACCTGCTGCTCCGCGTGACCGTGAAGTCCGCGAAGGTGCGGGACACCGGGAACAACGGGTCCACGTTCTGGTCCACGCTCGCCTGGTTCGTCGTCCCGCTGCCGATCTGGTTCTCCGACGACCGCACGTACGACACGAACATCGCCATCGAGGCGGCTCTCTTCGAGCCGCGCGACCTGGTGAAGCCCGCGGCGAGCGTCGTCGCGAAGTCGGACCCGCAGGACCTCGACCTCTGGGACCGCGGACTCTCGCCGTACCTCCCGCTCGTGCCCCCGCCGTTCCTGAAGGGGAGCATGAAGGCCGTCAGCGAGACCGTCACCGAGCGCGCGATGGCGCAGGTGATGGGGGCGCTGGCCGACGAGCTCCGCACGCGCGAGATCCCGTCGCGCTTCGAGCTGACGGTCACGGCCGACGGCGCGGGCGCGGTGTCGATCGCGGTCGCGTCGCGCCGCGCGCTCCGGTCGCTCGAGGTGTTCGCCGACGGCGCGCGCACGCAGGGCTGGGTCGAGACGGAGCTCGCGCCGGAGCCGTCGTCGGCGCCGGACCGGATCGAGTACCGCCGCACGGCGAAGGTGCCTGCGGGCGCCGCGGAGGTCCGCGTCGTCGTGACCGACGAGGCGGGCGGACGCGAGGTGAGGACGCTCGTGCTCGCACGGGGAGGCGCGAAGTGAACCCGGTCCGGCTCCTGGTCACGGCCGCGCTCGCGGCCGCCGCGCTCCTCGCGGGCCCCGTCCGTCCGACGCTCGCCGACGGGCGGAGGGACGACCCGGGCGTCATCGTATACCCGTCGGCCGCGGCGGCGAACGAGGCGGCGCTCGCGGCGGCCCTCGCGAACCCCGACAACCACACCGTGCTCTTCACGCGCGGCACCCACATCTTCTCGTCCCCGATCTTCGCCTTCCGCCGCACGGGCGTGCGGTTCTGCGGCGAGACGGGCAACCCTTCCGACGTCACGATCCAGAGCTCCGTCAACGCGTTCGGCGCGTTCGTCGTGGACGAGGCGACGCGGATCTCGTTCGAGGACCTGAGCATCGAGAACCTCTCCGCGTTCGGCGCGTGCGTCGAGCTCCGTTCGAACGTGTCCGCGGCGGCCGACAGCTTCGCGGGCGACGTGTCGGTCCGGAACTGCCGCCTCTCCGGCGCGGTCGGCGTCTTCTGCCGCGAGCGCGCGTTCGACGTGGAGGTCGTCGGCTGCCGGATCGAGGTGACGCGCGCCTCCGGGTCGGGCGTCCGCTGGGAGGACGGCGAGGGCCTCTACGTGGCGCGGAACCGCTTCACGGCCGCGGACTCCGTCGCGGCGACGGCGGCGGTGCTCGTGCGCGGCGCGCTCTCCCCGGACAGCGACGGCGACCGCGCGAGGCGCATCCTGCTCGTCTCGAACCGCGTGGAAGGGAACTTCGAGGTGGCCTTCAACCTCTCCGACGTGGTGGACGTGCGCGTGCAGCGGAACCGGATCGAGTTCGACGATGCGGCGCAGTTCATCGCGAACGGCGCCGGGACCGCGGACGACGAGAGGCGCGGCCGCCGCGGGATCGTGATCCAGCGCGCGAGCGCGTCGAAGGCGCCGGACGACCTCCGCGTGTTCCGGAACCGCGTCCGCTCCGCGCACACCGGCGTCTGGCTCTTCAACGTGGACGGGGGATCCGTGGAGGCGAACGATCTCCGCACCTCCGGCGACGCGGCCGACGACACGTTCTTCGGCGACGGGGGCTGCGCGCTCCGCGTGTCGCTCCTCGGCGACCAGTGCCGCGTGCGCGTGGACGGGAACGACTTCCGTCGGCTGCGATCGGTCGCGCCGCGCCCCGCGGTGTCCGTGACCCCCGCGGGCTTCGAGGGGCTCTGCTTCGAGAACCGCACGCCGCCCGTCTCGAACCGCGTGGACGACGGACGGGTGCTCTACCAGGGGGCGCCGTGATGCGCGTCCGGCATGCGACCCGCGCACGCGCGGGCCTGATCTGCGCGGCCGCGCTCCTCACGGGGTCCTGCGGGATGGGCGGCGTCCTGGCGGCGGCGGGCGGCGGGGGAGGAGGCGGCGGCGGCGACCCCGACCCGCCCCCGCCGCCGTTCGTCGAGATCGGGCCGCCGTCGTCCGTCCCCGCCTTCGGCGACGTGACCTTCACGGTCAACCTGCGCGACCCGCAGGTGAAGCCGCTCCCCGGCGCGCCCGGCGACGCGCCGGACCCCCGCGGGCCGGACGACCCGCGCGTGCGCATCGCCGTCGAGTACGACGATCCCCGCCTGGTCGGCGACCAGTGGTCGCCGGTGACGGAGGCCGAGATCGGCAACTCGGAGGGCACGCGCGCGCTCTCCCTCGGGCGCCACTTCTTCGTCTGGAACTCCTTCGCCGACCTCGGGTCGTACCAGGGCCGCGTGCGCGTGCGGGTCACGGCGGCGTACGAGGACGCCGCGGGCATCCGCGGACGGCGCTGGCGCCCGCGCACCGAGACGTTCGTCTTCGACAACCAGGTCTGCGACACGGTCTTCGGCGGCGACGCCGTGATCGGGAACGACGTGGACACGCTCCCCGTGGACATCCGCGCGACGCCGGGCGGGTTCGTCGTGGCGAACTTCGGCGCGAACGTCGTCGAGTCGGTGAACGCGCTCGGCGTCGCGGAGCGCCTGCTGGGTGCGGGGTTCCCCGGCGACAACGTGTCCACGTCGGCGACCGGCCGCGGACTCGGCGTGGCGCGGCTCCCCACGCTGATCGGCGTCGAGCTCGACGGGGCGGGGAACCTCTACACGAACCACTCGAACGCGATCTTCGTGTCGAACCGGATGTCCGCCGCGCCCCTCGCGTTCGGGTTCGACACCGTGCAGGCGGGATTCGTCGAGAGCGAGATCCGCACGGGTTTCGGCGGCGACCCGTCGTTCCAGCTCGCGTCGTCGCGCGGCATGCGCTTCCACCCGTCCGGCGCTCTGATCTTCCTGAACGGAGGCACCACGGTCGAGGCGTTCAACCCGACGGCGGCGCCGCTCGACGTGGCCGGCGTGACGATCCCCGGCGGCGCGCGCGCCACCGTCGCGGGCGGGAGCCCGACCGAGGCCGGCGAGGACGTCCCGGCGCAGACGGCGATCCTGTCCGACGCGGCGTCGCTCGCGATCGGGCCGGACGGGGAGATCTACTTCTGCGAACGAGCGCGCGGACGCGTCCGCGTCGTCAACCCGGGCATCGCGCCGGTCGTGATCGGCGGGGCGCCGCTCGCGCCGGGCGCGGTGCGGACGGTCGCCGGGACGGGCACCGTCGGGCTCGGCTCGCCGGACGGCACCGACGCCACGTCGGCCACGCTGAACGTGCCCGGCGCCGTCGACGTCCGCGGGGACCGCACGCTCTTCATCGCGGACACGGGGAACGGGGTGATCCGCGCGGTGAACCTCGGCCCCGCGAACTCCGACTTCGCGGGCATGACGCTCGTTCCCGGACAGATGTTCCGCGTGGTGGGCGGCGGCGACGGCGGCCGCGGCGCGGTCGTGCGCGAGATCCAGCTCCGCATCCCGAACGCGGTGTGCGTGGACGGCGACGGGCACCTCCTCGTCGCCGACGAGCGCGAGGTCGTGTTCGCGAACGCGACGCTTGTGACCGTGAACCGCTACGGGGTCACCGCCGGGCCGCAGCGCACGGCGCTCGTCTACCGCGCCGGCGTGCGCGGCGGCGCGCCGCTCGACACTCCCCTGGCCGTCCACTCGAGCCAGAACACCGAGGTCTTCTTCTCCGACCGCGCCACCGTGCGCGTGCTGAACCTCGCCACGCAGTCCCGCGTGTTCGGCGGCGCCGCGCCCGGGCCGGGCGGGATCGCCGTGGTCGGCGGCGGGTCCGTGCCGGGCTTCACCGGCGACGGCGGATCGAGCCTCCTCGCGGCCTTCTCGTCGCCGCAGGCGATCGCGTTCGACCGCCCGCGGCGTCTCTTCGTCGCCGACACGGGGAACGACCGCGTCCGGTTCGTGAACCTCGGCGACCCGCAACTCGGCGCGCCGGAGAACGAGGTCGTGAACGGCGTCACGATCGGCCCGAGCGTCGTGAACACGATCGTCGGCGGCGCGCCCGGGCCGCTGCCGTCGGACGGCGACGGCCTCGCGGCGTCGGCATGCTCGCTCTCGTCGCCCTCGGGAGTCGCGTTCGGGAACGGGAACCTGCTCTACGTGGCCGACACGGGGCACCACCGCGTGCGCGTCGTGAACCTCGACATCGCGCCGCAGACGGTCGCCGGCGTCACCGTGGCCCCCGGCACGATCCGCACGCTCGTGGGCACCGGCGCGGCGGGGACTCCCGTGGACGGCCCCGGACCGTGGGCGATCGACACCCCGACCGCCCTCGCGCTCGACGCGCGGGGCCTCCTCTACATCGCGCTCCCGGGGAACTTCCGCATCTGCGCCCTCAACCTCACGGCCGCGCCGCTCGACGTCGCCAACGTGACGGTGCAGCCCGGGGAGCTCGAGACGCTGGTCGGGACCGGGGTGCTCGGGAACATCGGAGACGGCGGGAACGGCGACTTCGCGCGGATCGGCCGCGTGCAGGGGCTCTACCTCCAGTCCTTCGCCGACGGCACGCCCGCCGCGCTCTACTTCTCCGACGAGACGTCGCACGTGGTCCGCATGCTGAACCTCCTCCCGTCCGACGACCTGATCGTCGCCCGGAACGACCAGGGGTTCGCGCTGCTCACGGCGCCCGCCGCGAGCGTGGTGAGCATCGCCGGGGGGCCGAACTCGCCGGCGCAGCCGAACGTGCCGCAGTTCTCGGGCGACGGCGCGATCAGCTTCGACGTGCGCCTCGCCGCGCCGCGGGGGATCGCCGTGGTCGTGCGGGGCGGCGTGCCGACGCACTTCTTCGTGGCCGACACCGCGAACGGGCGTCTCCGGCGCTTCGGCGCCCCGATCCTCGAGCAGGACTGACCGCGGGGATGCGCGTCGGGTTCGTCTCCTTCTGGTTCAACCGCGGGCAGGCGTTCGTCACGAAGGCGCTGCGCTCGATCGTCCGCGAGGCGGGCCACGAGACGTGCGTGCTCGCGCGGCCGGACCGGACGCAGGGCCGCGTGCGGACCGACGACGTCTGGGCCGAGGACGGCGTCGAGGTCGCGGAGGGGAACGACATCTCCGAGGCCGCGTACCTCGCGTGGGCCGCGAAGCACCGGATCGAGGTCTGCTTCCTCTTCCAGAACGAGCAGTTCGCCGAGGCGCGCGCGCTCCGGAGGGCCGGCGTCAAGGTCGTCGGCACGTTCATGTGGGAGAAGCTGACGCCCGCGCAGGCGGCCGAGGCGCGCGAGAGCTACGACCTCGTCTACGCGATGAACGCCTGCGACTCCGACCGCTACGCGCGGCTCGGACTGCTCACGATGCGCGTCCGCTGGGCGTGCTGGCCGGAGCTCTCGGGCCTCGAGGTCCCGCCGCGCGGGGCGGGGGCGCCCGTCGTCTTCTACTACCCGGCCGGCTACCTCGAGTCCCGGCGCGCCATCGCGCCGACCGTGGAGGCGTTCCTCGCCTCGGGCGCCGCCGACGGCGGCCGCGCGCGACTCCTCGTCAAGGCGGCGAAGCCGATCCCCGAGTCCATGCAGATCCGGCACCCGGCCGTCGCCTATCACGGAGAGGACCTCACCCGCGCCGCGTACCTCGACCTCCTCCGCGGCTGCGACGTCTTCCTCTGCAACACGCGCTGGGAGGGCCTCGGCCTCGGCATCTACGAGTCGATCGCGATGGGCCTCCCCGTGATCGCGCCCGACTTCCCGCCGATGAGCGAGAACGTGCGCCACGGACTCACGGGCCTCCTCGTCCCGCTGCGCCGCCGCGGCCTCTTCGGGCGGGACGAGACCGCGCCCTCGGGCATCCCCGCCGCCGACGCCGACCCCCGCGCCCTCGCCGAAGCGGTCGCACGGCTCGCGGACCGCGCGACCGTCGCCGCGATGTCGCGGAACCAGCTCCTCCTCCGCGACCGCGACTACACGTGGGACCGGACCCGGGAGGACGTGCTCAGGCTGCTCCGCTACGCCGCCGGGTAGCCGAGCTCGGCAAGCGTCGGGCCGGCGACCTTCATGTAGGACTTCAGGTCCTTTGCGGGCATGTCGCGGCGCCAGCGGGCGAGGGCGGACGTGTAGAGGGGGCGTTCCACCTGGCGCGCGCTCGACTCGGTCTTCGGCGCGAGGTCGTGGTCGGCGCGGTCGTAGGCGAGCATCGCCGGGTCGAACGGCTCGCCGATCCAGCCGCAGAGGCGGCGGAGCTCGCGCTCGGGATGCTGCACGAGGTCCTCGTACCGGATCTCCATGTAGCGGTCGGAGTCGCCGCGGTGCGCGATGCCGTTGCGGATGCACGCGACCCAGCGCTTCGCGGCCTCCTCGGCGTCCTTCGGGCCCCACGTCTGCTCGAGCATCGAGCAGCAGACGTCGCGCCCGTCGCGGATCATGTGGACGAACTTCGCGGTGGGGAAGAGCGAGAAGAGGTACGGAAGGTCGCGGATCGTGGACGGGGTCTTGTCGGCCCAGCGGCGCTTCCCGCGGCGGCGCATGTACGTCTCGTGCCAGTCGCGGACGAAGTTCCGGACCATCTCGTCCATGTCGTCGAGCGTGTAGCCGAAGCCCTCCGCGCGCTTCCACCACTTGCCGCGGAAGTGCTCGTGGAACTTCCGGAACTCCGGGTCCTGCATGAAGTGCGACTCGGGGCCGCACGCGATCGCGGGGTGCGCGTCGAGCATCACGCGGAGGAGCGTCGTGCCGCTCCGTCCCTCGCCGCCGACGAAGATCGGCCGGTAGTCCATCGGGGGCAGGATCATCCCCGGAGGCTCCGTCCGCGCCCCGCGGCGGGCCAGCCTTTTCGGTCCCGCGCGCGGCGCCCGGCGCACAATGCGGCCGCTCCATGCGCGAACCGGGCGGCCTGATCGTGCTCCTGCTCACGACGAAGGACGAGGGCGACGTCCTCGAGGAGAACGTCCGCCACCACCTCGCGTGGGGCGTGGACCACGTCGGCGTGGCCGACAACCGGAGCACGGACGGGACGCGCGACCGCCTGCGGCAGTTCGGCGACCGCGTGTCGGTCGAGGAATTCGACGACTTCGCCGTGCGGCAGACGGTGCGCCGTCGCCTCCTCGACCGCGCGCAGGAGCGGTTCCGCGGCGCGGTCGCGTGGGCCGGCGTGGCCGACACGGACGAGTTCTTCTGGCGGGCGGGGGCGACGTCGATCCGCGACCTGCTCGACGCGCCGGCGGACACCGTGTGCGTGACGTTCCACCAGAAGCTCTTCCTCCCGAGCGAGCTCGACCCGCCGGACGGCCCCGTCTGGGCCCGGCAGACGTGGCGGACCACGAGCTACGCGTCGCCGCGGCACACGAGCTGGGTCGGCGGGAAGAGCTTCTACCGCACGTCGTGGCTCCGGGAGATCACGCACGAGCACCGCGAGCCCTCGGTGCCCCATCCGTGGCGCGGCCCCGAGGACGGCGTCGTCCACCACTACATGATCCGCGACGAGGACCAGTTCGTGATGAAGGTGAAGCGGCTCGTGTCGTGGCGCCCGCGGACGGGGCTCTCGTCGAAGCCGTGGTGGCACAGCCTCCGCGCCGCGCTCGGGCTCCGGCCGGAGCGGCCGTACGTGTCGGGCTTCAAGATGGAGTGGTGGATGGCGTACGAGCGCGGCGGCGAGGAGGGGCTCCGCCGGTACTACCGCGACGCGTTCCGTCTGACGCGCGCCGCGCTGCCGCAGCTCGCGGCCGAGGGGCACGTGGTCGAGGACCGCTCGTTCGCCGACTTCCTGCTCGCGCGGGACGGGAGCGCCGCGCGGTGACCGTCGTCTTCGCCCAGGGGATGCGCCGCAGCGGGACGACCATCCTGTTCGACCTGATGTGGGACGACGGCCGCTTCGACTGCTGGTACGAGCCGCTCAACGCGGTCCGCCCGGCGCGCGGCGGCGGAAGCAAGGCGCGCGAGGTGGACTACGCCGAGAAGGTCGAGGAGGCGAAGCGGCGGTTCCTCGCCGCGCGGGGCGATCCGTCGCTCGGACCCGGCGACCTCAACTGGGGCGCGCCGCGGGCGCCGCACCTCGAGTTCGAGCCGTCGTGGCCCCCGCACGTGCGGGACTTCGTCGCGTCGCTCGCCGCGTCGGCGCCGCGGGTCTTCGTGAAGTTCACGCGCGCGTCGCACAAGCTCGCCGACCTCGCGGCGATCCGTCCGGACGCGTGGTTCGTCCACGTCGTCCGCGATCCGCGGGCGGTCGCGACGTCGCACCTCTTCCGCACGGACCCGGCCGTGAAGGAGCGGGTCCTCCGCGAGGGGAGCTTCTTCACGCTCGCGACGGGCTTCGACCAGTGGAAGACGGAGACGATGGCCGCGCACCTCGTCGCGACCCGGCCGGACCTCGCGCGCTTCGCCGCGGAGCCCGCGTTCGTCCGCGCGATGCTGGTGTGGCGCGAGCTCTACACGGCGACCCGCGACGGCGCGCGCGCGCACTTCCCGGGGCGGCACGCGGTCGTGTGGCACGACGCGCTCTGCGCCGATCCGTGCGGGACCCTCCGGGCGCTCTTCGCCCGGTGGGGCATGCAGCCGGAGGAACGGGTGCTCGAGTGGGCGCGCGCGAACGTGCGTCCGGCGAAGCCCTGGCACGGACCGGAGCGCGCGGAGTGGTCGCGGGCGGCGGACCTGCTCGGGCTCGCTCCGCTCGTCGCCGAGGCGCGCGACGGGCACGTCGGCTGATCAGCGCTTCCGGAGGACGAACAGCTTCTGCGTCCCGTAGTCGCCGATCGCGGGCCACTGGGACGCCCATCGGTTCCAGTGCGACGCCGGGTCGGCCACCGCGACGGGCGCGCCCGTCGCCTTCGCGAGGAGCGGCTTCACCACGCGGGACATCACGAAGTACGTGCTGGCGAAGTTCACGACCTCGACGAGGTCCATCGAATCGCGGACGGCGTCGGCGACGCGCGCCTCCTCGAGGTACAGGTTGAACCCGGGCATCGGGATATCCGGAAGCCCCCACTCCACGCGGAGCGCGTTCAGGTTCCGCCAGCCCTCGACGGTGGCCTCGGAGAGGAGGAGGAGGCCGCCCGGCCGCAGCACCCGCGCGCACTCGCGGAGCGCCTTCGCCTGCGCCTCGACGTTCCCGAGGTTGATCACGACCCGGATCACGACCACCGCGTCGTAGGAACCGTCGGGTTCGCCGAGCGCCGTGATGTCGCCCACGTCGAACTCCACCTCGCCGCGGAGGGCGGGCATGGTCGCCAGGCGCGCGCGGGCCTGGTCGATCATGCCGGGGATGTAGTCGAGCCCGCGGATCCGGACCTGCTTCTGCGACGCGAACTGGACGGTCGAGAAGCCGTTCGCGCAGCCGACGTCGAGCACGCGGGCTCCGTCGCGCAGGCGGGACACGATCTCGCGGACCTCGAGCTCCATGACCGGGTGGTCGGACCACGACGCGGCGTGGGACACGCCGTGGAGCGCCGCCTGCTCCGTCCAGAACTTCCGGATCTCTTCCAGCGTCATGCGTTCGGCCATCTCGGATCCTCCGTCGCGGGAGGGTATCGGGCGCGGCCCGGGGACCCGCGGACGGAACGGCCGGCCGGCCCCGGAACGTGGCGCGCGGCCGCGGCCGACGTATGTATAAGGGCCCCGTGCGCCCTTCGCTGTCCGTGGTCATCCCCTGCTACGCGAGCGCGGAGATACTCCCCGAGCTCGTGGCGCGGATCGACGCCGCGCTCCGCCCGCGCTGGCCGGACATGGAACTCGTCCTCGTCTGCGACGGTGCGCGCGACGGGACGTGGGAGGCGGTCGAGCGAGAGTGCGCGGCGCGGCCCTGGGTGCGCGGGATCGACCTCCTCCGGAACTTCGGGCAGCACAACGCGCTGCTCTGCGGCGTGCGCGCGGCCCGGGCGCCGGTGATCGTCACGATGGACGACGACCTCCAGCATCCGCCCGAGGAGGCGCACCGTCTCGTCGAGGAGCTCGGACGCGGGTTCGACGTGGTGTACGGCGTGCCGCAGGACGAGCAGCACGGTCTGCTCCGCGACCTCGCGTCGCGCGCGACCAAGTCCGCGATCGGGAGCGCCACGGGGGTCGGCAACGCGCCGGACATCTCGGCCTACCGCGCGTTCCGAACGCAGCTCCGCGACGCCTTCGCGACGTTCGAGGGCACCTACGTGTCGCTCGACGTGCTCCTCGCATGGGGGACCACGCGCTTCGGGGCGGTGCGCGTGCGCCACGACCCGCGGAAGTCCGGCGTGTCGAACTACACGTTCCGGAAGCTCGCGCGGCACGCGGTGAACATGTTCGTCGGCTTCGGAAGCCTGCCGCTCCGCCTCGCGGTGTGGGTCGGATTCGGCTTCACGCTGTTCGGGATCGGCGTGCTCGCGTACGTGATCGTGCGCTACCTCGCCGAGGGGACCCCGGTGCAGGGCTTCCCGTTCCTCGCGTCGATCATCGCGATCTTCGCCGGAGCGCAGCTCTTCGCGCTGGGAGTGATCGGCGAGTACGTGGGGCGGATCCACTCCCACTCCATGCGCCGGCCGACCTACGTCGTACGTACTGAAGCCGTTCGATCCGAGACCTCACGGACCGAGAGCGGGCGCGCAGCGGACGGGACGGACCGTCCATGACGTTGCGCGTCCCCTTCAACCGCCCCTGCTTCGCGGGGCCGGAGCTCGACTACGCGCGGCAGGCGCTCGCGGCGGGGCACCTCTCCGGCGACGGCCCGTTCACGAAGCGCTGCAACGCGCTCCTGGAAGGGCTCACGGGCGCGCGGAAGGCGCTGCTCACCACGTCGTGCACGCATGCGCTCGAGATGTGCTCCGCGCTGCTCGGCGTGGGGCCCGGGGACGAGGTGGTGGTGCCGTCGTTCACGTTCGTCTCCACGGTGAACGCGTTCGTGCTGAACGGCGCGACGCCGGTCTTCTGCGACGTGCGCGACGACACGCTGAACCTCGACGAGCGGATCCTCCCCTCGCTGCTGACACCGCGGACGAAGGCCGTCGTGGTCGTCCACTACGCGGGCGTCGGCTGCGAGATGGACGAGATCCTGCGGATCTGCGGCGAGCGCGGGATCGCCGTCGTCGAGGACAACGCGCACGGGCTCTTCGCGCGGTGGCGGGGGCGGCCGCTCGGGAGCTTCGGCGTGCTCGCGACGCAGAGCTTCCACGAGACGAAGAACGTCCAGTGCGGCGAGGGCGGCGCGCTGCTCGTCAACGACGACCGCCACGCGCACCGCGCGGAGGTCATCCGCGAGAAGGGCACGAACCGGACGGCGTACTTCCGCGGCGAGGTGGACAAGTACACGTGGGTGGACGTCGGGTCGAGCTGGCTCCCGTCCGACCTGCTCGCGGCGGTGCTGCTCGCGCAGCTCGAGAACGCGGAGTCGATCCAGGCGAAGCGCCGCGCGATCTGGGACCGGTACCTCGTGGCGCTGGCGCCGTGGGCCCGCGAGACCGGCGTCCGCGTGCCCGCGATCCCCGCGCACTGCGAGCATCCGTCGCACATGTTCCACCTGCGCTTCCACGATGCCGCCGAGCGGCAGTCGATGATCGCCCACCTCCGCTCGCGGGACGTCCACGCGGTGTTCCACTACCAGCCGCTCCACCTCTCGCCGATGGGGGTCCGTCACGGCGGACGCCCGGGGCAGTGCCCGGTCACGGAGCGCGCGGGGGACCAGCTCCTCCGGCTGCCTCTCTGGAACGACCTGCCGGCCGGCGATCAGGCGCTCGTCATCGACTCGGTCCTCGCCTGGCGCCGCTGAGGCGTCGGCCGGTCAGAACCCGATGTCGTGGGTCGCTTCGCGCTTCACGAACCAGGTCATGAAGGCGTGGTCCGCGGTGTTCCCGGACTTCCAGTCGCCGGGGAGGGCGGCGACGAGCTCCCAGCCCGCGCGGCCGAGCTCCCAGACGCGCTCTTCGCGCTCCTTCGAGTCGGCGGCGGGGAGGACCACGATGTCGTACTTCCAGAGGGCTGCCATGGCGGGAGGGAGTGTAGCGGGCCGGAGCCCGCTTCGTGCTATGTTCGATTCCACCATGTGCATCCCGGCGCCCACGTCCGCATCGCGCACCGGCACCCCGGCGGCGCGGACCCTCCTCCTCCTCGCGGCGGCCGCCGCCCTCGCGGCGCCCGGCTGCGTCCACCGAAAGCTCGTCATCCGGTCCCAGCCGGAGGGCGCGATCGTCACCCTCGACGGCGTCGAACTCCCGACGCCGACGCCGGTGGAGGTCGAGAGCCCGTTCGACGGCACGCACCGCGTGATGCTCGCCGCGCCCGGGTACGAGGTGCTGGAGGGCACCGCCCACGTGGACGCGCGCTGGCACGACTGGTTCCCGCTCGACGTGTTCGCGGAGTTCCTGTGGCCGGGGACGATCGAGGACGTGCGCGAGTTCAGCTTCGACATGCGGAGCTACGGCGACCGGACCCGCGCGTACACCGAGGCGGAGCGCGCGTCGATGCGCGAGCGGATGGCGGCCGTGACCGGACGCGCCGCCGCGCACCGCGCGGGCGACGTCGAGGCGATGCACGATCACGACGGGCACGCCCCTGCGGCGGCGTCCGCTCCGTCCGCGCCCCCGCCGGTCCCGAGGGTCCCCACGGACCCGTCCGCGGCTCCCGCCGCGCCCCGCACTCCCGGCGTGCCGCTGCCGCCGCCGAAGCCGCCGCGGAACGACGAACCGCCCGCGCCTCCTCCGCCGCCGCGGAGCCGCTGACGTGACGGGTCCCGCGACCCCGCAATCGCGCGGATCGGACCGGGGCGACGGCGGCCGCCCGGCCACGGCCACCGTGATGGGCCTCGGCCTCTTCGGAGGCGGCGTCGGCGTCGCCAAGCACCTGGCTTCGCTCGGCTCGCGGGTCACCGTCACCGACCTGAAGAACGAGGCGGACCTCGCTCCGTCGATCGAGGCGCTTCGCGCAGCGGGCGTCGAGCCGCGGTACGTCCTCGGGCGCCACGACGAGGCCGACTTCACCGGGACCGACCTCCTCATCGTGAATCCGGCCGTCCCGCCGGGGAACCCGTTCGTCGAGGCGGCGCGTCGCGCGGGCGTGCGGATCGACACCGAGATCGGGCTGTTCGTCCGTGCGTGCCCCGCCCGCACGATCGGGATCACCGGCAGCGCGGGGAAATCCACGACGAGCGCGCTGACCGCGGCGTGCCTGTCGATCCATGCGGAGCGCCGCGGCGCGGGCCGCGTGCTCTTCGGCGGGAACATCGGCCGCTCGCTGCTCGAGGACCTGCCGTCGATCGCCGCGGGCGACACGGTGGTGCTCGAACTCTCGTCGTTCCAGCTCCACTGGCTCCGACAGGAGGGGCTCCGTCCCGGGATCGGCGCCATCACGAACATCCGGCCGAACCATCTCGACTGGCACGGCACGATCGACGCGTACGCCGCGGACAAGGCCGGAATCGTCCCGGCGGCCGGGGGGACGCTCGTGGCGCTACACGCCGACCCGGTCGTGCGCGGGATCGCGGAACGCGCCCCGTGCCGCGTGGTCTGGACCGGCGCCGAGGGCGACGGGGGCGGCGAGAGCGGCGGGAGAGGCGAACCGCGCGGGGACGCCGTCTTCTGGCGCGGCGACACGCTCCTCTCGCGGACGGACGGCGCGGAGACGCCGGTCCTCGCGAGGAGCGACGTGCGGATCCTCGGCGGGCATGCGGCATGGAACGTGGCGACGGCCGCCGCGGTCTGCCTCGCGGCGGGGGCCTCGCCGGATGCGATCCGCGACGGCGTCCGCGGGTTCGCGGGGCTCGCGCATCGTCTCTGCCCGATCGGCACGGTGCGCGGCGTGCTCTGCGTGGACGACTCGAAGGCCACGACGCCGGACGCGGCGGCCGGCGCGCTCCGCGCCTTCGACCGCCCGGTGCTCCTCCTCGCCGGGGGGTACGACAAGCACCTCGACCCAGGGCCGATGGTGGACGCCGCCTCCGGACGCGCGCGCGTGGTCGTCTGCTACGGCGCGACCGGCCCGTCGCTCGCGGAGCGCTTCGAGGCGGCCGGCATCCCCGACGTGCTCCGCGCGGCGACCCTCGTCGAGGCGGTGGACCTCGCGATGGCGCACGCCGCCGAGGGCGACGTCCTGCTCCTCTCCCCCGGCCACGCCTCCTGGGACCAGTTCACGAACTACGAAGCCCGCGCCCGCGCGTTCGCCGACGCCGTCGCGGCGTACCGCTGACGGCTTTCGCACGCGTTCATCGCTGCCGCCGCGGCGGCGCGAGCGGTAGGATCCGCCGCCGATGAAGTGCCAGTCCTGCACCAAGCGCGCGGCCACCGTGCACTACACGGAGATCTCGGACAACAAGGAGTCCCGGGAGATCCACCTCTGCGAGGACTGCTACAACCAGCAGAAGCCCGGCGGGAGCGCGGACATCCTCGGGCTGATCTCCGGCGCGTTCTCCGGCGCGGGGCGTCCGGCCGACGACCCCGGCGCCCTCACGTGCCCCAACTGCGGACTCACCTACGCCGCGTTCCGCCAGCGCGGACGGCTGGGATGTCCGCAGTGCTGGGAGACGTTCTCCGAGCCGCTGACCGCGCTTCTCGAGAAGATCCACAACGGCGGCACGCGGCACGTCGGGAAGTCGCCCTTCGGCGACGGGCCCGAGGGTGGCGCGTCCACCGCCGCGGACCGGAGCGCCGAGCGCGAGATCGTCGCGCTCCGACGGAAGCTCACGGACGCGATCAAGGGCGAGAACTACGAGCTCGCCGCGTCGCTCCGGGACGCGCTGAAGCAGGCCGAGGAGCGCGCGGCCGACGCGCGAGCCGAAGCGCGTGCAGATGCCGCGAGGTCCCGCGGTCCCGCGTCCGGCGGGACGGAGACCTCGCCGTGAAGCTCGTCACCACGTTCGAGGCGCCCGCGGCTCTCGGCGGCGAGTGGCTGACCGGCCGCGGCACCGACGCGGACATCGTCATCAGCTCGCGGATCCGCCTCGCGCGGAACCTCCGCGGTCACCGCTTCGGCGCGCAGGCGGACGCCGAGGAGCGCGCCGCCATCGAGGAGGAGATCCGCGGCGGCCTCTCGCGGAGCGAGTTCGCGGCGGAGATGAGCTACCTCGCGCTGCACGGCGCGCGGCCCCTCGACGGCGAGTTGCTCGTGGAGCGGCACCTCATCTCGAAGGAGCTCCATCGCGGCGAGGGTCCCCGCGGCGTCTGCTGGTCGCCGGACGAGTCCGTGTCGGTGATGGTCTGCGAGGAGGACCACGTCCGCCTGCAGGTGCTCCGCTCGGGCTTCGAGCTCGAAGCCGCATGGACGGCGGCCGACTCGGTGGACGACGCTCTCGCGCGGCGGCTCGACGTGGCCTTCAGCTCGCGCTTCGGATACCTGACCTGCTGCCCGACGAACGTGGGCACGGGGCTCCGCGCGAGCGTCATGCTCCACCTCCCGGCGCTCGTCTACACGAAGCACATCGAGAAGGTCTTCCAGGCCGGCGCGAAGATGGGGCTCGCCGTGCGCGGGCTCTACGGCGAGGGCACGCAGCCCTCCTCCGACTTCTTCCAGATCAGCAACCAGACCTGCCTCGGGCGGTCGGAGCACGACCTCGTCGAGTCGCTCCAGCGCGTCGTTCCGCAGTTCATCCAGTACGAGCGGAAGATGCGCGACGGGCTCCTGCGCGGCGACCGCGCGGCGCTGGAGGACCGTTCGTGGCGCGCGTGGGGCATCCTCCGCGCGGCGCGGACGATCTCCACGGAGGAGGCGCTCGAGCACCTGTCCGCGCTGCGCCTCGGCGCGCACCTCTCGATCCTCCCCGGAGCGGTCACGATGGAACTCGTGAACGAGCTCTTCCTCATGTGCCAGCCCGCCCACCTGCAGCGTCTCGGCGGGGGGCCGATGGAGCCCCGCGCCCGCGACGTCGCCCGCGCCGACCTCATGCGCCGGCGGCTCGGAGAGCTGTGACTCCCCCCGTCGCGCCCGCCTGGAACCGAGACCGGAGGCTCCCGTGAAGACCCGAACCGTACTCCTCACCGCCCTCGCCGCCGCGCTCGCCGCGGCGCCCGGATGCGTCACCACCTCGGAGCCGAAGGGCGGCGACGACGGCCCG
Source organism: Planctomycetota bacterium (assembly GCA_022072415.1). Taxonomy (GTDB): domain Bacteria; phylum Planctomycetota; class JAJSAM01; order JAJSAM01; family JAJVHW01; genus JAJVHW01. The sequence goes on along the minus strand of JAJVHW010000090.1, from coordinate 12,869 downwards.
CCCCAGGCCGAGCCGGCCGAGTCCCGTCGCGGCGGCAGCGGCGCGATCGCGATCCCCGCGAACGTTCCGTACGTCCCGTGGAAGATGGTCGGCGGGTCGCTCAAGGGGTTCGGCGACGGCGTGGGCGCGGGCTTCGGGCACGACAAGATGCCGCTCCTCGGGCTCGCCTTCTCCCCGGTGAACGGCGCGCTCGGCTTCCTGACCGGCTTCTTCGAGGGCGCCGCGATGAGCCCCGCGCTGCTCGGCCCGTCCGACGACGTGGGCCGCGCGTTCGGCGCGCCGCTCTCCCGGAAGACGAACATCTGGTGGTACGACTGATCGTAAGAGTTCAGCCTATGAAGGCGGACTTCGGCCCGGGGCGAGCCCAGCCCGGGCGCGCGCCGCCGCGGAGGCACTTGCGGATGATGTCGCGTCGAAGGGCGCGAAGACCGGCGCGACTGCGGGGCTGGACACGGGGCAGGGGACGTTCATCGGACGGAGCACCAACGCTGGCGGGGGGCGCATTCACCCTGACGTTCAGAAGGTGCTCGACGACATTCCTCTCGAGAAGCGATCCGCGTACCATCAGGAGTTGTACGGGTGCGCCGAGGCCCGCGCGATCTCGGAGGCTCTCTACGCCGGCGTCAATCCCAAGGGAAGCGTCATGGTCGCCGCGAAGGTCGGCGGCAAGAAGCACCGCACCCTGAAGCCGGCGTGCGATTCGTGCGAGATCCTGCTTGAGCGTTTCGGCATCATCGATGGAGCGAGGTAATGACGCGAATCCACTCACCGGCGGTCAGACGCATCCTGCGCAGCGCTGGATGGACCGACGGGCGGCGCATCGATCTGGGGCCGTGGCAAGCGTTTCCTGTGAGCCCGTTCCCCGCCGCGCAAGCGGTTCTCACCGAGTTCGGCGGGCTTCACTTCGGAAGCACGGGACCCGGGATCGACTGTGCGAGGAGCGACGTGGACCTGACGCCAAGTTGGCCCAACCGCCGGTTCACGGGCTACCCGGATCTGGAGCGATCGATCGGACAGAGGCTGTACCCACTCGGGGAGACCCATCGAGCCAACATGGAGTTGCTGATCGATGAGTCCGGTCGGGTCTACGAGCTCCAGGACGACCTTCACTTCGTTGCGCCGACGTTCGCGGACGCATTGGAGATCATCCTGCTCGGGAAGCGTCGGAGCTGATGGCAGCGACGATGCGGACGCTCGTCGTTACGCGGCGCGCGGCATCAGCGATGGCGTCGCGAGCCCTGCGGTGTTCGCGCGCAGCGCATCGACGAGGAAGTCGAGGATCGACCGACCCTGCGCCCGGAGGCTCTCGCAGTCCGTGAGCATCCTCTCGACGAAGCGCGAGCCGGCGGCGCTCGCCGAGCCGAACGAGCTCTTCCGCCAGAGCACCGCCTTCCGCAGCGCCCGTTCCGCGATGTTGTTCGTAGGCTCGATGCCCTCGACGCGCGCGAAGGTCCAGAGCGCGGAGCCGTACTCGCGGAGGTCCTTCGCGATCTTGCGGGCCGGCGCGGCCGGGTTGTTGACGTGACGCCGCAGCAGCCGCTGGAGGCGAAGCCGAATCGGTGCGAGGCGCTGCTGGAGTCCGCGCCGCGTGATCTCGCCGTCGCGGAATCGGTATCAGTCCCGGAAGACCGCCTTCACGATCCGCTGCCCGCCGACGCCGAGACTCTTCGCGGTGCCGCCGAGCTCTTCCAGGCCGAGGAAGTTCCTCAGCAAGTGAGCCCAACACAGTTGTCGCTTCTCCTTGTCGTGGACGCGGTACACCGTGCCAATGGGGACGGCTCTCGAAAACTCGAAAACGTCCCCAGACCCTGTGACGTTCGCCCCCCCCCTCGTGCGTCTTCCTCCGGTCATGCCACGCCGATCCTGCCGTGCCAATGGGGACGGCTCTCGAAAACTCGAAAACGTCCCCAGACCCTGTGACGTTCGCCCCCCCCTCGTGCGTCTTCCTCCGGTCATGCCACGCCGATCCTGCCGGGACGGTCCCGGACCCGCAGTGCACGTCACCGATCGCGGCGACGCATGGCGCTGCCTCTTCGTCACCGACGAGGAGCACGGCCTCGTCACCTGGTTCTCCCCGGCGAACCGTCGCTCGCCCGCGCGATGCTGCGCCTGAGGGTCCGCGTCGCGCTTAGGAACCGCTCGCGCCGCGGCGACCGCGGGCACGCCTTCCAGGTTCGCGGCCGCGCGAACTGACCGGTCCGGCGGCGCGAACGGGAGTTTTCGAGTTTTCGAGAGCCGTCCCCGTTGGCACGCGCACACCGTGAGCATCCGCTCCACGACGCGCGACGCGGCGTCGCGCGCCGAGCCGAACGAGCGCCCTGATGGCCTGAACGGTTGCGGCTGATCCGTCACGCCTGCGCGTCGCGGCCGAGGAGCGCGCGCGCGAACTGGATCACGCCGCCGGCGGCGTGCGCCGCCGCCGCGCAGGCGAGCGCCGCATGGCGCCATCCGGCGACCCCGCGCGCGGCCGCACACGCAGCCGCCCACTGCGCGCACGTGACGACGAACAGGAACGCCGTCGCGGCGTAGACGCCCCAGAGGAAGTTCCCGTGGCTCCACCGCCCGCCGCGCTCGGCGAGGAGCGCGAGCTGGAGGAGCGCCGCGGCGACCGCCGCCCAGGCTGCGAAGATCCACCCTCGGAGGCGCTCCGGACGGGGGAGAAGCACGGCGGCGGCGGCCGGGAACGCATACGACACGAGGAGCGACTCGATCTTGTGCGCGGGACCGAGCGGCTCGCCGCCGGGTCCGAGGAGGCGCGTGTAGTAGTTCCACACGAGGAACGGCGCGAACGCGACGCCCTTGTTGAGCGGGTGGTCCGCGATGCGGACCATGATCCAGGCGATCGCCGCCGCCGCGGGGAGCGCGAAGGCGATCGCGTCGCGGAGCGCGATCCGGCGGAGCAGGGTCGCGGCGGCGGCGACCGGAAGGATCACGACCGCGGCGCTCGGCTTCGCCAGGGCGGACACGCCGAGCCACACGCCGCCCCAGACCCACGCGCGGGGCGCTCCGGCGGCGCCCCGGAGCGCGCAGAGCACCGCCGCCGCGGCGAACGGCGACATCAGGGCGAGCGTCGGGTTGTGCCACACGTTGGCGGAGAACTGTCCGAGGCCGATCCGGGGGAAGTTCCACCAGTTGGGGGCCGCGGCCGCGATCCCGAGGAAGAGAGCGGCGGCCGCGCGGACCGCGGGAGTCGGGGCCGGGCCGCCAGCGGCGCGGGCGAGGAGCACGAAGATGCGGTCGAAGAGGACCGTCCGCGCCGCGGCCGCCGCGGCGAGCACGAGGGCTCCGGCCGCGTGCAGCGCGCTCGGATCGCCGCCCCGCCCCGCAAGCGCCGCGAGGCCGTTGATCGACCACTGCCAGAGCGGGTGCGGAGCCGCCATCGCGCCGTCGCGCCACGACTCCCCCGCGAAGATCGCATGGAAGCGGAAGTCGGGTGCCGGGTCGATCCACGCGTTGAGGACCGCGTTCGCGGCCGCGGCGGCCGTGACCGCGGCGACCGCGGCGCCGAAGAGGAACGAGCCGTGCCCCGGCTCGGGCGACGGCGGGGCCGGGGCGATCGACGCGTCCTCCCGCTCCTGCGGCACGGGGGGCGGTGCGGCGGGATCGACGTGCGCCCCCGCGCGGGCGGCGTTCAGGGGCGGATCGGCTCCGTCGGAGTCGCGCACGGGGCGGAATGTGCCACGGGGAGGCGCGCCGGGTGCGGAATCCGCAGGTCGGCGGGGGTTCGCGGGAAATCGGGCCGCCCCCTTGCGCGCCCGGCGTCCGGAGCTAGGCTCTCGGGATCGGCGGGCCCCGCGTGCGGCGGGAGGTCGCGTGCGGCCCGTGCGAGGCGGGGTGTCCGTCCCGCGGCGCGCCGCTCCCGAGGGCGACGCCGACAGGGCGAGGAGGTTCGGATGGCGAAGAGGTCTCCGAGAGGTGTTTCGTTCCTGGTCGCGGCGTGCATCGCCGCCGTTGGCGCGACGGTCGGCGCTGCGCCGGCGTTCGCGGACGAGATCCGCGTGCCGAAGGAGGCGCGGACGCTCCAGCAGGCCGTGCGCAAGGCGCGGCCCGGCGACACGATCCGCGTCCGCGGGACCGTGCGCGGCGACGTCGTCGTGTCGGTCAGCGGGATCCGCATCGTGGGCGAGAACGCCCGCATGCGGGGCGAACTGGTGATCCACGGCGACGACGTGGACGTGTCCGGGTTCCGGTTCAACGGTTCCGGCGTCGAGTCGTACGGCGACGGCACCACCGTCCGCGACGGGCGGTTCCGGTCCGCGGAGATCGCGCTCTACGGAAGCGGCGGGGTCGTGTCGGGCAACGAGATCCAGGGCGGCGACGCGTTCGGCATCGGCGTCTTCGGGCCCGGAGCGCTCGTCACCGACAACGAGGTCGACGCCGTCGAGGGCACGGGGATCTACGTGGGCGGCGCGGACGCGGAGGTCACGCGGAACACGGTGGAGGACAGCGGGTTCTTCGTCCCGTCGATCCACGTGGTCGGCGGCGATGCGTTCGTGTCGGAGAACCACGTGTCCGACGCCTTCGGCACCGGCATCCAGGTCGAGGCCTGGGACGGCGGCGGGGAGATCGTGGACAACGTGGTCGCCGGCGCGGACGACGTCGGGATCTACGTGACCGGCATGGACGTCGTGACGGACGGCTTCGAGGTCGTGGCGACGGGCTCCGTCGGCGTGCTCGTGGACACGTTCGGCGGCACGGTCAGCGACGGAACCGTCACGGACACGGGCGCGGACCTGATGATCGTCTGGGGCGCGGACACGGTCGTGTCCGACGTCACCGGGAGCGACGCCGACAGCGAGGGGATCGTCCTCGACGGCGGCGCCACGGGCAGCGAACTCGTCGTGTCCGACGTGATGTCCTGCGGCTTCCTGATGGGCACGGGTTCGACGCTCCTCGACTCCACGGCCACCCGCTGCGAGGGCACGGGACTCCAGAACATCGGGTCGGACGTGACCGTGATCCGCTGCACGCTGACCGGCAACCTGCCGGTGGACGTGATGAACGCCGGCACGTTCATGTGCTTCGACGCGAACGAGTTCGGGACGATCGGCGACTCGAGCGGGTTCGTCGGCTTCGGCGAGGACGGCCTCGTGTTCCTCGGCATCGGCATCGGCGACTGACGCGCGCCTTTCCCGGGGGAGGTCCGACGCGCCGAGCGCCGGACGTCCCCCGGTTCGATTCAGGGTGCATGGGACGGCGCGGTCGCGATGTCGAGCGGGCGGCGGGGAGGAAGCGAACCGCGAACGACCCGCGTGAACGCGGGACTCCGGACGCCGCGTCGGAGCCTTCCGCGGTTCTGGCGGGGTCGCGTTCCGCAGTGCGGCACCCGCTGTCGCGGTCTCCGCCGGGTCGTCGTCGCTCGCGCGGCCTGCGGCAGAACGTGCGCCGTTCGCAGACCGGTCAGGTCGCCCACGACTCCGAGTGCGGACGGCTCAGGTCGTCCGCGGTTCACGTCGTCGGCGGCTCAGGTCGCCGGCGGTTCACGTCGACGAAGGCTCAGGTCGTCGGCGGTTCACGTCGTCAAAGGCTCACGTCGTCGACGCTTCAAGTCGTCAACGCTTCACGTCGTCGACGGGGGCTCGGACTCGTCGCTCGGCGCCCACGGGTCGTGGGGTTCGAGGGGGATGCGTTCCGCGAACCCGATCGGGGCCGCGGCGAGGCGCGACGCGGACGCATGGGCCGCGGGGACGGCCGAAGCGCGCGCGAACTGGTCGGCGGCGACGGCGGCGCGGACTTCGCCCGCGACCTCGCGGGACACGTAGCCGATGCCGGTCACGAGGGTCCCGTCCGCCGACGGCTCGGGGGCGTCGAGGAGCAGCGAGTCCACCCACGCGAAGGCTTCGTCGATCCCGGTCCCGGGATCGATCGACGCGTCGGACGCGGTCGCGAGGCCGACCGGCGCCTCGGCGGCGGCCGCCGCCACCGATCGCTCGGCCGGGGACGCGGCAGCCGCCGGGCTTTCGAAACCGGACGCCGGGCGGTGCGCGTCGGCCGCAGTGTCGACTACGGTGTCGGACACGGCGTCGACCACGGCCGTGGCCACCGCCGTCGCGTGCGTTCCCGACTCCGCCTGGACAGCGGACGCCCCGCAGTTCCCGGACGCGACCCGCTCGTCGCCGCAAGCCGTTCGCGCAGACTCGTCCGGCGCACGCGTCTCGCATGGTGACGTCTCGCAAGGAGACGAGTCGCACGGTGTGGCGACCCACGGCTCTGCCGCGCGCTCGCAGGCGCTCGCGGCGCAGTCGCCCGGGTCGGCGTCGGACCCGGAGCATGCCCGCACGTCATCTACGGACGTCGCACCGGTTCCGGCCTCGGACGCCGACGGCTCCGACGCTTCCGTTACGGATGGCTCGGACGCGCAACGCTCCGACGCCTCGTCGCCCGACGAATCCGCCCCGGCCGCCCCGTCGGAGCGGTTTTCGTCAGACGTGGCTTCGTCCGCCGAGGCTCCGTCGGACGCGGCGTCATCGGACGTGGCCTCACCGGACCGGGTCTCTTCCGCCCGGTCCGCGGCGGACGGCGCCTCCGCGACCGCCTCGTCGTCGTCCTCCGGCGGACGCCAGCCGCGCCGCGCGGGCTTCGGCTCGTCCTTCTCGACCTCCACCGGCTCGCCGAGGATCTCCTTCGCGAGCTGGGTGTAGTCCTTCGCGCCGTTCGACGACGCGTCGTACTCGAAGATCGTCTGCCCGTGGCTCGGGGCCTCGGCGAGCTTCACGTTGTTCCGGATGCGCGTCTTCGCGACGAGCTTGCCGAAGTAGTTCTCGACCTCGGCGATCACGTCGCGCGCGAGCGTCGTGCGGCGGTCCCACATGCAGGGGACGACCATCGAGAGCCGGAGCCCGCGGTTCAGGCGCTGCACGGCCTTCAGCGACTCGAGGATTCCCGCGATCCCCTGGAGCGCGAAGAACTCGGTCTGGATCGGGAGGATCACCTCGTTCGCCGCGCAGAGCGCGTTCATCGTGAGGATGCCGAGGGACGGCGGGCAGTCGATCAGGATGAAGTGCGCCCGCGGGATCTCCGCGCCGCCGCTGTCGTCCTCCAGCCACGCCTCGATGTTCTCGCGCAGGATGAGTTCGCGGCCGACGGCCGACGCGAGCTGGATCTCCGCGTTCGCGAGGGCGAGCGTGGACGGGACGTACATCAGCCCCGGCACCTTCGTCTGCCGCACCGCCGCGCCGAGCGCGTGCTCGCCGAGCAGCAGCGAGTAGCTCGACCGCTTGATGTCCCGGAGGTCCGCCCCGAGGTGGACCGTGAGGTTCGCCTGCGGGTCCATGTCGATGAGCAGGACACGGAAGCCCCTCCGCGCGAGCGCCGCGCCGAGGTTCACACAGGTCGTCGTCTTCCCGACGCCGCCCTTCTGATTGAGAACCGCGAAGATCCGCGTCATGGCCTGCACACGCTAGCACCCCCCGGGGACGGGGTGCGGCGTGATGGGGATCACGGTGCCGCGGCGGGCGGCGGCGTAGGGTTCCGGCATGCCGCGAGACGTGCTCCCCGGCCTCGTCGCGCTGCTCGCGCTCGCCTGCGGCGCGTGCGCGGGGCCGCCGCTCGGAACCCCCGAGGGGTTCGCGGAGGCGCTGCCCTGGCTCCAGCCCGGACGGACGAGCCGCGCCGAGTGCGTCGCACGGCTCGGCGAGCCCCATGCGGAGTTCGCCGCCGGGCCGGACCGGACGGACGGCTCGCGGCTCGCCGGCTGGCGGGTCGAGTCGCTCCGCTCGGGTGTGCGGCCGACCGCGGAACCGCTGCGGCAGAACACCTACCGGAAGCCGTGGACGGAGGACTCGCCCTTCGGTCTCCACGCGGACGAAGTGTCGCTCTGGAGCCTCGTCGTCCGGTTCGACGACGCGGGTCTCGTGGAACGCGCCGGGGCGGTCGCGCACGAATGACGCGACGCCTCGCCGCCGCCGCGCTCTCGGCCGCGCTCTCGGCCGGGCTCGGCGCATGCGTCGCCGTCCCGTATCCCCGGGAACCGGAGATCCTCCCGTCGCGACTCGCGCCGCACGTCGGCGCGGACCGGGATGTCGCGGGTGCGTTCACCGTGGGATCGACGACCCGCGAGGAGGTGCTCCTCCGGATCGGCGAGCCCGATCGCACGAAGGACGGCGGCCGCGTGCTCCTCTGGCTCGGCCGCGAACTGCGGATGGGCCTCGCATACGCGGTGCTCGTGCCCGGGCTCGGGGCAGGCGTCCTTCCGGACGAGCGGACGCCCGGGGCGTTCGTCGCGCTCGCGCTGGCGTTCGACGATCGCGGCGTGCTCGTGCGGCGGGCGGAGCCGCGGGAGCCGCGGGTGAGCGTCACGAGCGGCGCGTTCTTCGACGAACTGGAGGCGTGGCGATGAGGCGGGCGCTGCTCGCCTTCGCCATCCTCGCGGCCGGGTGCGCGTCGGAGCGGCCGTCTGCGGAGCCGCTCCTCGTGCGGGAGGACCCGGTGGCGCCCGGGACGTCGCGCGAGGACCTCCTCTTCGCCTGGGGCGTCCCGACGACCGCGATCGAGGGCGGGCGGATCCTCTGCTGGCGTCTCCGCGGAGGACGTGCGGCGTTCCCGGAGCACGTCCCGAACCACCCGGAGTACGCGGCGTGGCGGGCGGGGGACCGGAGCCTCGTGGTCGTCTTCGGACCCGACGGCCGGGCGCTCCGGTCGTCCGAGGTGCAGGTGGATCGTCTCCGCTGAACGCCGCCTCGCGCACGGCAGCGTGGGCGGCAGGCGGCGGAGACCGTATGCTCGCGGCGCGTGGCGCGCAGATGGACGGTTCCCGTCGTGTTGTGCGGCTTCCTGCTCGCCGCGGGCGGGTACGCCGTCCTTCGCGCCCGGACGGCGCCGGTCGCGGCGGACCGCGGCTCCGCAGGACGGATCGGCGACGACGGCGAAGCCGCGTGGCTCGACGCGCACCGGGCGGTCCGGGACCGCCTCGCGGCCGCCGGAGCGGTGGACGTGCTCCTCGTCGGCGACAGCCTCGCCGCGGGATGGGGCGGCGAAGCGCCGGGCGATCCGTGGCGGACGGCGTTCCCCGGACGGTCCGCGGCCAACGCGGGACTTCCCGGCGACCGCACGCAGAACGTGCTCTGGCGCCTGGACCACGGCGCCTGCGACGGCGTCCGTCCCCGCGCGATCGTGCTGCACGTCGGCGCGAACAACGTGTTCGACGCGCCGCGCGCGGGGACGGAGGCCGTCGCCGAGGGGATCGCGGCGTGCGTCCGCCGCCTGCGCGCGATGTTCCCCGACGCGCCCCTCGTCGTCGTCCCGGTGCTCCCGGCGTTCGACGCAGCTTCGGCCTTCCGCGCCGACGCGGTCGCCGCGAACGACCGGCTGCGCGCCATGGGGCTCGACGCGGACAGGCGGGTGCGGATCCTCGACGTCGGCGACGCGCTGACCGCCGCGGACGGATCGCCCCGCGCCGGGCACTACCGTCCGGACGGGCTCCACCTCACGAACGAGGGCTACGCCGCGGTCGCGCGGAAGCTGTCGGCCGCGCTCGACGCGGCGCTGGGCCCGGCCGTCCCGAAGTGAGGCGCCGCGGCTCGGTCGGGTGCTACTTCCGTCCGCCCGCGACCCACGCCTCGAACACCGCGACCGTCTCCGCCGGGAGCGGACCGGCGGGAGGCATCGATCCCGCCTCGATCGCGGAGAGCGCGGATTGCGCGTCCTTCCGGGCGCGGGACTTCGTGTCGAGTCCGACGCGGGCGGACGGCCGCGCGCCGCCGTGGCACGAAGCGCAGTGCGCGGCGAACAGGTCGCGGACGCCGCCGTCCCAGGTCGGCGCGATGTCGCCCGGGTCGGGGCCGGGCGGGGTGACCGGCGGCACCGACGGGTCGGCGAGCCACGCTGCGAGGTCGCGCGCCCCCGCGGCGTCGATCCCGACGAAGCGGGGCATGCCGTCCTCTCCCTTGCGGACGACCTCGGCGATCTCGTCCGCGTCCTCGCCGCGCACGCGGGGGCCCTTCGACGACCCCTCGCCCTGCGCGCCGTGGCACGACGCGCACTGCGCCGCCCACGTGGCGCCGCCCGCGGCGGGGTACGCGAGCCGCGAACCCGAGAGCGAGACGCGGACGTAGTTGCTTCCGGGCATGCCGTCGCCCGGGAGCCACGCGCCGGCGGCGAGGGCGGTCGCCCCCGCGGGGACGGCGACCTTCGCGCGCACCGTGCGCGTCTGCTTCGGCGGGACGGACGTCGCGGACGTGAAGAGCGGCTCCGAGGAGAGGTCGCCTGCGCACACCACGACCTGCACGTCGCGCTCGGTGCGGCGCCCCACGTTCCTCACGATCACGTCCACGGTGGCCGTGCCGCCCGCCGTCGCGCCCGGGGAGACCGCGATGTCCACGCGCAGGTCCCTCGACGGGCGCACGGTGCGCGCAGCGCGGTCCTCGTCTCGGTCGTCGTCCCTGTCGTCGTCTGCACGAAGGGACGGCGCGAGTCCGGCGGCTGCGAGGGATGCGGACAGTGCGACGAGCGCGGCGCGCGATGGAACTGGGGGCATGACGGCGACCTCCTGGGCCGATGAAACCTACGGCATCGCGCCGTCCGGCGCCCGCGCAGGACCGGATTCCGCGGGTGAGAACGCCCGCGCCGATGACGTTTCGCTCACGTCCGGGCCGCGCGGGGCGTCCGGCGTCCCCTTCGCGGAACGGGATTCCGGGGCGGGCGTCCCCCCGCCGACGCACACTCCGGGGGATTGAGCGACGCGAGCGAGCCGGTCGTCGCCGGGGGGACCCGGGGCCGCCGCATGCACGGGACGGGGCGCGAGGAGGCGACGCGCATCCGCGGCGACCTCTCGTCGATCGTGATCGACGGGATGGCCTTCTCGGTCATGGTCGGCTGCGGCGAGCGCGTGTTCCAGCAGTGCGCGAAGGCGTACGGGCACGGCGACGTGGCGTCGTGGTACGTGGCGACGCTGCCCATGGCGATCGCGTCGGTGCCGGTGCTGCTCTCGTCGCGGCTGACGGAGTGGTGCGGGTCGCAGAAGCGGTGGGTCATCCTCGGGTCGGTGATCCAGGCGCTGTCGTTCGCGCCGCTCGCGATCGGCGGGTGGACGGGGTCGATCGGGCTCCCGGTCCTCTTCGTCTGCGCGTCGCTCTACTACTTCGGCGGGAACAGCGCGGGTCCGGCGTGGTCGTCGTGGATGGAGACCCTCGTCCCGGCGCGTGTCCGCGAGCGGTTCTTCGGGCGGCGGCAGGCGATGTGCCAGGTCGCGCAGTGCGCGGCGATCGTCGCGGCGGGTGCGTGGCTCGCGCACGCCGCGGAGCGCGGCGAGACGAAGACCGCGTTCGGCGTGCTCTTCGCGTCGGCGTGCCTCTTCCGCTTCGTGTCGATCGCCTTCCTGGTCCGCCAGAGCGAGCCCGAACCGCTCCCGCGCGACATGGTCCACGTGTCACCGCTCGAGGTCGCGCGGAGGCTGGTGGCCGGAGGGGCGCTCCGGAAGCTCTTCGCGTACTTCCCGTTCCTCGCGGCGGTGCACGTCGCGCACTCGAGCTTCGTCCCGTGGGCGCTCGGCACGGCGCGCCTCGGCGAGGGCGAAGTGCAGTGGCTCCTTGCGGCGGAGTTCCTCGGGCGGATCGCGGCGCTCCCGGTGCTCGGCACGATCGCGAAGCGGCGCGGCGCGATGCACGTGCTTCGGATCGGATGCGCCGGCCTCACGCCGGTCGCCCTGCTCTGGCTCGCGGGGCACTCGTTCGCCTGGCTCGCCGTGGTGCAGTTCGCGGGCGGCGTCGCGTGGGGCGCGATCGAACTCGGATCGTTCCTCCTCTTCTTCGAGGTCGTGCCGCTCCGCGAGCGGACGGCCGTCGTGGGTGTCTTCTTCCTCGCGACGGGCGCCGTGTCGGCCGCCGGATCGCTCGCGGGGAGCGCGGTGCTCGCCGCGTTCGGCGGCGGCGCGGCGGGGTTCGCCGCGGTCTTCGTCGCGGCGACGCTCGCCCGCGGGGTGACTCTCCTCCCGCTCCGGCGCTGACCCCGACCCCGGCACGCCCGGGGCGCGAGGCACGTCGCCGCCGTCCGTACCATGTGCGGAGCGTGAGCGCACGACCCGAAGAACGACCCTCGAAGCGTTCCCGCGAACGGTCCGTCCTGGAACGGCTCGAGGAGATCGAGGACGCGGGCGACCGCCGCGAGACGGCGGCGCTCACGGAGGCCCTCCTCCGGCGGCGGCTCCCCGACGAGACGGCGGCCGAGGTCGCCGACGTCCTCTCCGCCCTCGAGGACCCTCGGTGCATGCCCGCGCTCTTCGCCGCGGCCGAGGACCCGTCGGTCCCCGCGTTCGTGCGGGCGCTCTCCGCGCAGGTGCTCTCGTCGATCCCCGGCGACGACCCGCCGCGGGAGACGTGCATCCGCTGGTCGGAGAGCCGCGACGCGGTGCTGCGGTCCCTCGGCGTCCAGTTCCTCGACGCGGAGGACTCGGAGCGCATCGCGCGGGCCGTCACCGATCCCGAGGTCTTCGTCCGCCGATGCGCCGTCGAGAGTCTCGGCACGCTCGTGCGCACGCCGCCCACGCTCCACGCGCTCCGGGCCGCGCTGCAGGACGAGGACGCGGTCGTCCGCGAGATCGCGTGCCGCGTCGCCTTCTTCGACGAGCCCCTCGGCGTGACGCGCGAACTCCAGCGGGCCCTCCGCGACGAGTCCCGGCACGTCCGCTCCGCGGCGGCCGACGCGCTGCAGTACTTCCCCCGCGTGTCCACGCTGCTCGCGCTGTCCGACGCGTGCGAGGCGGGGGACTGCCCGACCGCCGACGAGGCGCTCTCGGCGGTCGTCGCCCGCGTGAAGGAGGCGCTCGGCGCGCCGAGCGCGGCGGTCCGCGAGCGCGTCGCGCGCTGGGTGGCCCCGGCGCGGTGGATCGTGGACGAGCACGTCCGCCGCGAGCAGGCGCGGCGGCGCGAGGCGGC
>JAJVHW010000126.1 GCA_022072415.1 Planctomycetota bacterium | reverse complement strand
CGCGCCGAGGGTCGCCGCCGAGGTCCGCGTACAGCTCGCCGACCATCTCGCCGACGCGTTCGCCCGCCGACGGGCGGAGGGCGCCGACGGAAAGGCCGCCGCGGCGCGCGCGCTCGCGGACTTCGGCGACGCGTGGCGCGTGTCGAAGGACCTCGCGAGCGCCGCGCGCGGCGGCAGGGCGGCGGCGTTCCCGGCGAACGGGTTCGAGTCCCTCACGGGCGCGCTCCGCCAGGACCTGCCCATGATCGGGGGCGTGCTCGCGGCGATCCTGTTCGTGCGGATGTTCCTCCTCACCGCCTTCCACATCCCCACCAAGTCGATGGAGCCGACGCTCCACGGACACCACGAGCGCGGCGACCGGATCCTCGTGTGGAAGGCCGCGGGAGCGCCGGACCGCTTCGACCTCGAGGTCTTCGACGGGTGGGGCCGCGACCGGAAGCACTTCGTGAAGCGCACGGTCGGGCTGCCCGGCGAGGAAGTGCGGTTCCGCGAAGGGGACCTCTGGATCGACGGACGCGTGATCCGGAAGGAAGGCGCGCACCTCGACGCGATGCTCTTCGCGCAGTTCGACCTCGAGTGCGAGAAGGCCCTCGCGTCGCGGAGCGGCGCGTCGCCGCTCACGGAGCGGCTCCGCGACCTCTGGGCGACGTCGTCGGGGCAGTGGACCGTCAACGCGGAGGGCACGTTCGAGGGCCGCGCCGCGACGGACGCCGCGGTGCTCCGCTTCGAGCCGGGGACGACGCACTCGTACCTCGACGGGGAGTCGTGCGAACTCCGCGGACGCGACGACATCCAGGTCGCCGACGCGCGGATCGAGGCGCTCGTCCAGCCGGCCGACGCGGACGCGCGGGTCGCGCTCCGCCTCCGCCGCGGCGACGAGACGGTGGAGGCCGTCCTCTGCGGCGACGAGCCGGGGGTCGCGATCACGCTGGACGGGAAGGTCGTCGCGCATGCGGCGGCGTCCGTCGCCCCGGGCCGCGCGACGCGGGTGCGGTTCTCGCGCGTGGACCACGTGCTCCGGCTCGACGTGGACGGCGCGGAGGTGCTCCGGCACGACCTCGCGGACCCCGCGGCCCCGCGCCGCGACGGGCCTGCGGGCGGCGTGGAGATCGTGGTGCGCGCCGGTTCGGCCCGCGTGCGCCCCGAGCGGATCGAGCGCGACGTCCACTGGACGACGGAGTACGGCGAGGTCAACGAGGGCACGCTCGGACCCGACGAGTTCTTCATGGCCGGCGACAACTCGGCGAACAGTTCCGACAGCAGGTCGTACGGCCCCGTCCACCGCAGCCGCCTCGTCGGCCGTCCGCTCCTCGTGATGTGGCCCTTCGCGCGGTTCGGCGTCCCCCGCTGAGCCGGGTGCCGCTCGGCGTCCGGCCCCGGCCGCGCTAGCCTCGGCGCCATGGAGACCTGCGCCACCGTGGCCCTCTCCCGCGGCGGCGCGGTGACGATGGCGATCGACGCCCCGCGCGGCGCGCGGCAAGGGGACGTGCCGCTCGTCGTCCTCGCGCACGGCGCGGGGAACGACTTCCGTTCGCCGTTCCTCGAGTTCTTCGCGTCGTCGCTCTCCGCGTCCGGGTTCGCCGTCGCGCGCTTCAACTTCCCGTACAAGGAACGGGGCGGCGCCCGCCCGCCGGACCGGATGGATGCGCTCATGGACTGCATGCAGGACGTGATCGCCGCGGCGTGCCGGAAGGTCGGCGCGCCCCCCGCGCCGCTCGCGATCGGCGGGAAGAGCATGGGCGCCCGCGTCGCGTCGATGCTCGCGGCGGAGGGGCGCGTGCGGCCGACGTCCCTCGTCTTCCTCGGCTACCCGCTCCACAAGCCGGGCGACACGGCGAACCTCCGCGCCGGGCACCTTGCGCAGGTGAAGCGGCCGATGCTCTTCGTGCAGGGCACGCGCGACCCCTTCTGCGACCTCGAACTCCTGCGCAAGGTGCGGAAGGACGAGCGCCTCGCCGGATCGATCCACGTCGTGGACGGCGGCGAGCACTCGTTCGCGCTGCCGGCGTCGCGACGCGCGGAGCAGCAGGCCGCCCTCGACGGCGCGGCGAGGAGCGTCGCCGAGTTCGTGCGTCGGCACGCGGGGGCCGCGGCGTGACGGACCGCCTCCCGCCGAACCAGGTGCTCACGACGAAGTGGCCGGTGATCGGCGAGCGCGAGCCCGAGCCGTTCGACCCGCGGACGTGGCGGCTCGCCGTGACCGGTCGCGTGCGGTATCCCCTCTCGATCCCGTTCGACGGCCTGCTCGAGATGCCCCGGGAGGAGATCTCCGGCACGATCCACTGCGTCACGCGGTGGTCGCGTCCGCGCTGCGCCTTCCGCGGCGTGTCGGTGGGCGCGCTCCTCCGCGAGGCGGGCGTGATGCCGGACGCGATGTTCGTGCGGTTCGCGTCGGGGCGGGGGCACGACACGTCGCTCCCGACGGACGTGGCCGCCACCGAGGCGCTCGTCGCGTTCGAGCAGTCGCTCGACGGCGCGCCGTTCGGGCCGATCGACCCGTCCCGCGGCGGCCCCGTCCGCACGATCGTCCTCGCGCGCTACTTCTACAAGTCGGTGAAGTGGGTGCGGTCGATCGAGGCGATGGCCGACGACCGCCTCGGTTCGTGGGAGCGGAACGCGGGCTACCACAACAACGCCGACCCGTGGCGCGAGGAGCGGTACGTCGCCCCGGGACTCTCCCGCGACGAGGTGGGCGCGATGGTCGCGTCGCGCGACTTCTCCGGCCGTGACCTCCGCTCCGCCGACCTCTCCGGCGCCGACCTCTCCGGCGCGAACCTCGCGCGCGCGTCGCTCCGCAACGCGAGGCTCCGCGGAACGATCCTCCGCGGCGCCGACCTCCGCGGCGCCAACGTCACCAACGCCGACCTGACCGGCGCCGATCTCCGCGACGCGCGCATCGACGATCTCGACATGGACGGCGCCGACCTCACGGCCGCCGACCTCCGCGGCGCGACCGGCACACCGTCGTCCCTCGCCGTCACCCAGTTCGCCGCCCCCGACGGCACGCGCCCCGCCCGCATGGACGGCGTCCGCTGGCCCGCCGCACGCCTGGACGGACTCCTCGACCACGAGGAGGCCCGCCTCCGCGCGTGGGGCGTGCTGTAGGGGCGGCGACCCGCGGGACGGGCAATGCGGAGTCCGCAGCCCCGATGCAATCCGCGCCTCACGGCGCCGCCGCGGATCAATCTCCCGCGTACACGCTGAACCTGCCGCGGATCATCGCGAAGACGAAGTCGTCCCCGGTCTCGGCGTCCGCGGTGCGGACCGTGAAGCGCCGCGGGAACGTGCCGGACACCCGGTTCGAGCAGAACTCCTTCACGAGAACCGAGCCGCCCGGGACGTCGCAGAGGTGTTCGTCGAACGCCCAGCATCAGCGGCGGCGCGAAGCGCCGTCCGCTGCATGCTGTTGTTAGCCCGCAGTTCCGTACGGCGGAGCATCTTCCCTCGCGACCACAGTGTCGTACAGACCATAGTGCGTGAGTCCTGGGTGGCTCTCGATACCCGTGTACCGGAGCGACGCGTCTTCGTACCGCCGGAACGCGAACACGGCTTGGTTCATCTGCTCCGTGTTGAACACCTTGAGCCGTACAAGCAAGTGGAAGTCCTGCACCGTCAGACCCGTGACGGCCAGAAACAGGTCCGGCTCCAGCTTCGTAATCACGTCCTGTAGCGTGTTCTCCCGGAAGTCGGTCAGGTACATGAACGCCGGAATCCGCGTGGCGAACTTGATCAGCTTCTCCTGCACGAGCTTCCGCTTGGACTTGTACTCCTTCTCTTCAGCGGTGAGTTCCTTCTTCTCCTTCGGCGTCAGACCGCCATCCTTGGCCTTGTTCTTGAGTCCCTTGACGTTCTCGCTCTTGTTGATGATGGTCTCGATGATGTTGTCACCGAGCGAGCGCCAGCCCTCGATACGGTCCACGGCCGCCATCGCCTCGGGGTTGTCCAGGATGCGGCGCAGGGTGTCGTTGTCCACGTTCACGAGCAGCGCGCTCTCCCACTTCCGGGCCAGCAGCGTGGCCGAAGTTCCCGCCATCGCGATGTCGAGGATGCCGCCCGCGTCGATCTGCGTCATGTTCGCGCCGTCGTAGGCCAGCACCGGCAGGAACGACACCAGGTCCTTGACCGCGTTCTCCGGGTTCGGCTCGTTGGGCGACAGGCCGATGCCGTACTCGGAGAGTTGCCGTAGCGCGCGCGTCGGCGCGAAGTCGAACACAAAGCACACCGGCTTGAGGATCTCCTCCTTGTTCGGGTCGTTGTCGTTCGGATTGTTGATTGCCCAAGGCGACTGCACGCGGAAGGCGGCCTGGAAGTACGTTTCCGGCGATTTGAGGTTACGCAGCATCAGGATCGACGACCACTGCGGCACGGTGATCCCCGTGGTCAGCTTGCCGCAGGATAGCGTGACCGTCTTCGTGTCGAACCCACTACCGATGGCCTTGCGCACAGGCGGCAGCGCGTCGAGTCCGATGCCCGCCGACGCGCCGGCGGCCACGACCACGTCATAGTCGTGCCAGAAGGTGTTGTGCTTCTCGGTCAGCAGGTTTGCCATCGCGTGGCAGGCGGCCACGTTGGGCAGGAACCAGAACGAGTGCTGGAGATACGGCAAGAGTCGCACGTCCGAGTACGGAAAAGGCGGCCGTGTGCCGGTCTTCAGATGCTCGACCGACTTGGGCGCGTACCCGCCGCGGATGATGTCCAGCCACTTCTGCACGTCGCTCTTGCGTTTGAACTGCGCCTTCTTGGCAGTGCCGCACGCCTCGAAGAACGCGTTGAGGTCGAACTCGTCGAACTCCCCCCCACTGGCGATGGCCAGCAGTTCCTCGGGCATCTGGTAGGTGAGCAGGCGCATCTGCGGCAACACACCGTAGGGGTTCCACCGGTCGGGGTTCTCGGCGGCGAACGCTTCCTTGGCACGCTGCTCGTCGCTGTAGGTCCAGTTGAAGATCTGCTCCTCGATGAACTCGCCCGTGGCCAGTGCCCGGAACGGCGTGCCGGAGAGATAGAGATACGCCTTGGTGGTGATGGGCAGAAACTCGGTCTCCTTCTCCGAGAGCTCTGAGAGGTCCTCGTTCAGGTCCTCCAGGCCCGCGCCGTACTCGAGCTTCGCTTCGCTCTTGGCTACTGCCTCCTCCTCGCCCTCGAAGAGCTCCTTGGCCGTGTCGCGCCACGCGCCGAAGTGGTACTCGTCGAAGACCACAAGGTCCCACTTCACCTTGTGGAGCCATTCGTTCCTGGCCTTGATGTTCCCTGCGGCGTCGCGCCCCAGCAGGTCCTGGAAGGAGCCGAAATACACGAGCGGCTTCCGAAGGGAGACCTTGGACGGGTCGGTGTCCGAGTGGCGCGAGAGGTACTGCCAGCCGCTGAAGTCAGTGTGGTTCTCGAGGTCCGACTGCCAGGCATCCTCGACGGCCGGCTTGAAGGTCACGACCAGCACCCGTTTGGCGCCGAGCTGCTTCGCGAGCTGGTAGGTGGCGAAGGTCTTGCCGAAACGCATCTTCGCGTTCCAGAGAAAGCGCGGGACGGCGTGCACGTCCTCTTTCCAGATGGAGAGGAAGTAGGCGTGGGTCTTCTCCACGGCAGCGCACTGCTCGGCGCGCATCGCGAAGGTCTCGTGGTGCGTGCCGGTAAAGCGCTGTCCGGTGCGCAGCTCGGCGAGCACCGTCTTCACGTCCTCGACCGTGCAGCGCATCCACTCCAGATCGGGGTTGTCGAAACCCTTTCGCACGAGCGCCGTGCGCACCTCGTGGTCGGAAAGGATGCTGCCGTCGTCGCGTTCGGCGGGTGCGTCGAGTTCGATCCTGTAGTTCTTGATGGCAGCGGTCTTGAGCTGCTCGGCGACGCGCCGCTTCACGTCGCGCGTCGTCTGACCGACCTTGAGGAGACCCGCGTGCGCCTTGTCCGCGATGGAGTAGGCGTAGATGCGCGGGCGGGCTTCCGGCTTGGGCGCGAGGATCTCTTCGATGGTCCTACTCATCGTCATTGCCCATCGACCGGACCATGCTCTCGATGAACACGATCTCTTTCTTCGTAACACTGTATTTATTGTAGAGAGCTGCGTCGTCCCAGTCCCGATCCATCGGCAGATCGGGCACGAACTGGAAGCGCTCGTTGTAGATGTCCTGAGTGTTTTTCCGCAAGGACACGAGGAACCGAACAAACCGAGTGCGTAGATAGCCCGCGAATCGCTTTGCCTCGGCCTCCTTCTTGAAGCGGCCGATCACAAGGTAGGTTTCCGTGCAGGCCGTGCCCGGCCCGGCGATGATGGGATAGTTGTATATCTGGTGCGGGAAGGCGTCCCCTGCGCCGTAGGCACGACCCAACAAGACCTTCCACTCGTCGATCCAAGCATCGTTTCGCGGAACCTCGGCTCGTTCGATATAAGTCGCACTGTTGTTGCCGATCAGCACGACCGGCTTTTTCATTCCTGTCTTCTTCTCCGCGCCCCGGAAATTGGTACGAATGCTGAAGGGCTGGATGGGCGAGACCTTTGCGGCCAGGTTCCCGAAGCCGTCCTTCGCGTTGACCTTGAGCACCTTCTCCAAGATCGGCACGGCCTCATTCCGACGTACCACGACATCGTAGGCACCCAAGAACCGCCTCATCGCCGGCGAACTCGGCTGGCCACCCTCGATCGTGGTGACCTCGCAGGCATCGTCCCACGCGTTGTCCCAGAGGAAGTACGACACGCCGCCCTTGATCTGGGTGCCCGGAAACGCTTCCGCTGCGTCGGGAAAATCCACAAGTGCTCTCATCCGCTTGTCCGCAAGCATCTCGCTCCGGTACTCATCCAGCCCCCGCCCCCCGGCGAACCACCGAGAGGGCGTCACCATCACCAGGAATCGTGGGTCGAGGCTCTTCGCGGCCTTCACGAACTCCTGGTAAATGGGCATCGCGAAGCCACCCACGGCCTCGCCACCGCTCTGACCGAGCTGGTATGGCGGATTGCCGATGATCACGTCGAACTGCATGTCGCCTCCAAACAGCTCGGCCATTCGAGCCTTGATGTCGTTGGTATGGATGAATGCGTAGGCGTGGGTCTCCAGTCCCTTCCCACGGTCGTAGTCGCGCCGGTTGGCACCGCAATGCCCGCACTTCTCGCCATCCCACGTGTGCTCCGTGCGTTCGAACCAGATTTTCCCGTCGTCGCTGTCGAAGCTCCTGGCGATCGAGTGCTCGCCGTGGGCGTGTTTCGAGCAATAGACGCTACGCCGCGCCAACATGCTCGTGAGGTGCGTGATGCCGATGCCGAAGACCTGCTTGGTGAGAATGTGGTCCACGCGCGCCGACAGGTCCGGAATCTCCTCCTCCAACCCCCTGGTCAGACGCCTCGTGATCTCGCGGAGGAACACGCCCGACTTGGTACACGGGTCCAGAAACCGAACGTTGCTGTCCTCCCACAGATTGGCGCCGCCGTGGTCGGCGGCCCACGCCTCGGCGACTGTGTCCAGCATTCGGCTTGCGAACTCGGGCGGCGTGAACACCTCGTCGTTCGAGAGGTTCGCGATGCAGGTCAGCACGTCCGGGTTGCGCCCGCGAAGGGTGAACGCGGCCTGGCCGCTCATGGAGATGCCCCCTCTTGCAGATCGCCGCGCTCCGCGCTGGCCAGCTCGCCTACCGTCGCAGGCGGGTAGGTCTTCGCCGGTGTGAACAGCTCATGCTTCGCGAGGTGAGCGAAGAGAGAACCTTCGGCGCTGAACATCGACGACTGGGTGAGGGTGGCAAGGCGGAAGTCGCGCCTTTGGAACTTGCCTTTCCCCAGGTAGCCCCACTCGGCGAAGGTGATCGCCTGGTCGTCGTGAGTACGCATCGTCAGTGCATCGCCGTGTACCAGGTTCAGCGACAGCACGCCGGACGCCGCTCGGTAGAGCTCGGTCGAATCATCCACGCTCAGGTACTCCGCGAAGATGTCCAGCAGGTTCGCGCGGCATTCGGCGATGTTGTCGGGCAGGAGCTCGATGCCGTAGATGCACATCAGGGCGAGCAGCGCATAGTGCCGACGCTCGAACTCGGACCTGCCGTACTTGAGTTCGACGGCTGTGAGCTTGCGCCGCAGGATCTTCACGAGGAAGTTCCCGCTGCCGCAGGCCGGCTCCAGGAACCGTGAGTCGATGCGCTCGGTCTCGCCCTTCACCAGGTCGAGCATCGCTTCGACCATCCACGGAGGGGTGAACACCTCCCCGTGGTCGGCGACGCGTTGCTTGGACTTGATGGATCTCATGGGCCGATTCACTTCTGGCGTCGCGTCCTCTCGGTTACTGCGGGCCAACCGTTGCCGCTCCGCCGCGAGCGGCGGGTTCGAAGTGTACCGGACCGGCGATCGGGACCGCCGGCCGCTCGTCGCCTGCAGCGGCGGGTTGGCGCCGGAGACGGCTCTCGAGCTCACGATCGATCCCTCCCGCCCCGTCCCCCGACAGCGCGCGGCGGGACCGGGCGGACTCGGCGTCGGCCGCGCGGTGCGGAATCCGATCCGTCCGCGACTCACGTCACTTCCGCGGCACGGCGGGGGCGCGGTTCCCTCGGAGGGGCCCCGGGGCGCCCGTAGACTCGGCCGCGTGAGCCAGACCGAAGCTGCTTCCGACCGCGCCGCACCCCCGCCCGGGGGGCGGGCGCCGCTGCTTGTCCGGGCCCTCCGCGGGGAGCGGACGGAGCGGCGTCCCGTGTGGCTGATGCGCCAGGCCGGGCGCTATCTCCCCGGCTACCAGGCGGTCCGGGCGAAGGTGAGCTTCCTCGAGCTCTGCCGGCGGCCGGACCTCTCGGCCGAGGTGTCGCTGGAGCCGGTCGAGCGGTTCGGCGTGGACGGGGCCATCGTGTTCAGCGACATCCTGGTCCCGCTCCAGGCGATGGGCGTGGACGTCCACTTCGACGACGGCGGGCCGCAGATCCGCACGCCGGTCCGGTCCGCCGCCGACGTCGCGCGCCTCGAACTCTTCGACCCGCACGCGCGGACGCCGTGGATCCTCGAGACGATCGCGACGCTCCGGCGCACGCTCCCCGCCGAGACGGCCGTGCTCGGCTTCTGCGGCGCGCCGTGGACGCTCGCGACGTATGCCGTCGAGGGGAAGATGTCGAAGGAGCTCGTCGCGGTGAAGACGCTCCTGTGGCGCGAGCCGGACACGATGCGCGCGCTGCTCGGCGTGCTCGCGGAGAGCACGGTCCCCTACCTCGTCGCGCAGGCGCGGGCCGGGGCGTCGGCGCTGCAGGTCTTCGACACGTGGGCGAGCGCCCTCGGCGAGGACGAGTGGCGCGCGTTCGCGCGGCCGGCGCTCCGGACCGTGTTCGACGGCGTGCGCGCGGCGCTCGGGAAGGAGTGCCCGCCGCTCGTCCTCTACTCGCAGGGGACGGGCAGCTACGCCGAGGCGCTCCGCGAGACCGGCGCCGACGCGTTCAGCGTGGACTGGCGGATGCCGCTCGGCCGCTGGCGCGAGCGGCTCGGCGCGCCCGTGCAGGGGAATATGGACCCGACGGCGCTGTTCGGCACCGAGAGCTCGGTGCGCGCGGCCGCGCGGCGGATGCTCGAGTCGGCGCGGCCGTTCGACGGCGTCGCGGCGAACCTCGGCCACGGGGTCCTCGTGGGAACGCCGCCCGCGAACGTCGCGGCGTTCGTGGACGAGGTGAAGTCCTTCCGATGAGCGCCCCCCTCCACGCATTCGACCCCGCGGAACTCTGCGCCATGCCTGTGGAGACGCTCGCGCGATACGACGTCGCGGGTCCGCGGTACACGAGCTACCCGACGGCGCCGGTGTGGACGGATGCGTACGGCCCCGCCCGGTACGCGGAGGCGCTCGCGCGCGGCGCGGCGTCGGGACGTCCGCTTTCGATCTACGTCCACCTCCCCTTCTGCGAGTCGCTCTGCATCTACTGCGGCTGCAACGTGATCATCACGAAGCGCCACGACCGCGCGGAAGGCTACGTGCGGCGCGTCATGCGCGAGATCGACATGACCGCCGAAGCCGCGGGCGCCGCGCGCCGGAGGACGATCCAGGTCGCGTGGGGCGGCGGCACGCCGACCTTCCTCTCGCCGGAGCAGATCGAGCGGCTGATGGGGCACATCGCCGCGCGCTTCCCGCTCGCGGCCGACGCGGAGGTCGGGATCGAGGTCGATCCGCGCGTCACGACGCGGGACCACGTGCGCTCGATCGTCCGGTCCGGCTTCAACCGCATCTCGATGGGCGTCCAGGACTTCGACCCCGACGTGCAGAAGACGATCCACCGCGTGCAGCCGTTCGAGATGACGAAGGCGCTCGTGGACGCCTGCCGCGAGGAGGGGCTCCGCAGCGTGAACGTGGACCTCGTCTACGGGCTCCCGAAGCAGACGCTCGCGAAGTTCGAGTCCACCATCGACCGCGTCCTCGAGATCGCGCCGGAGCGCGTCAGCGCGTTCAGCTACGCGCACGTGCCGTGGCTGAAGCCGCAGCAGAAGCACTTCCGCGACGAGGATCTCCCCCGCGGCGCGGCGAAGTTCGCGATCTTCGCGCGGCTGCTCGGGCGCCTCGCGGCGGCCGGGTGGGACTTCATCGGGATGGACCACTTCGCGCGGCCCGACAACGAGCTCGCGGTGGCGCAGCGCACGGGCGGGCTCTGGCGGAACTTCCAGGGCTTCACGACCAAGGCCGGGGCCGACCTCGTCGGCGTGGGCGTCACGTCGATCGGGTCCGTGGCCGGCACGTTCGCCCAGAACGCGAAGGACGAGGAGGACTGGGGCGCGTCGGTGGACCGCGGCGAGTTCCCGGTCCGGAAGGGCCACGTCCTCACGCGCGACGACGAGATCCGCGCGGCGGCCATCCAGGACGTGATGTGCCGCTACCGCATGGACTGGGACGAGTTCGGGCGCGCGCACGGCATCGACGCGCGGACGTACTTCGCGTCGGCCGCGCCGCAGGTCGCGCGGTTCGCCGAGGACGGGCTCGTCGCGGCGAACGGCGACGGGTTCGCGCTCACGTCGCGCGGCCGGTTCTTCGTGCGGAACGTCTGCATGGCGTTCGACGCACACCTCGCGCCCGCCGAGAAGCCGGTCTTCAGCCGGACGCTGTGACGGGCATGGAGCGGGTGGACGCCGTGATCGCGGGCGCCGGCCTCGCCGGGCTCGCCGCGGCCGCCGCGCTCCGGCGCGCGGGGCGGACGGTCGCGGTGGTCGAAGGACGCGACGCGCCGGGCGGGAACCTGCGTTCCGTGCGCGAGGAGACGCCGGAAGGATCGTGGCTCCTCGACCTCGGACCGCAGAGCTTCGGCGACGCGCAGGCGGCGATGATGTCGCTCGTCGGAGAGGCCGGCCTCCACGCGCGGCTCGTCCCGGCGTCGGAGGACGCCGCGCGGCGCTGGATCTGGCGCGCGGGGCGGATGCGCGAGGTGCCGGCCCATCCGCTGAAGTTCCTGACGTCCGGCGTCGTGCCGCTCGGGACCGTGCTCCGGATGATCCGCGAACCGTGGATCGCTCCGGGGCGCCCGCAGGAGCCGGAGGAGACGCTCGCCGCGTTCTGCGACCGGCGGCTCGGGCCCGGGGCCACGCGCACGCTGCTCGGAGCCGTCGTCGGCGGCATCTACGCCGGAGACCCGGCCCGCCTCGGCGCGGAGAGCGCGTTCCCTCGGATGGTCGCGATGGAACGGGAGCACGGCTCGCTCCTCCGCGCCGCGAAGAAGGGCCACGGGCCGCCGCAGCGCGGGAGGCTCGTCACGTTCCGCGACGGACTCGCCGAGCTTCCCGCGGCGCTCGCCGCGCGGCTCGGCGCGGGCGCGCGGTTCGGCGACGGGGCCTCGTCGCTCGCGCGCGACGGCGACGGATGGGCGATGCGGACGGCGTCCGGCCGGTCGATCCGCGCCCGCGCGGCCCTGCTGACCGCGCCCGCCGGACGCGCAGGCGATCTCCTCTCCGACCTCGCCCCCGACGCCGCCGCGGAGCTTCGCGCGATCCGCTACGCGCCGGTCTCGGTCGTTCACGTCGGTACGGACGCGTCCGCGCTCCGCATGCCGCCCGGCTTCGGCTTCCTCGTGCCGCGCGGCGAGGGGCTCCGCATCCTCGGATGCGTCGCGAGCAGCGCGCTTTTCGCGGGGCGCGCGCCGCCTGGACACGCGCTGCTCACGGTCTTCGTGGGCGGCGACGCCGATCCCGAGGGCGCCGCGCTCGACGACGACGCGACGACGCGCGCCGTGCTCGACGACCTCCGCACGGCGACCGGTCTCCGCGCGCCGCCCGCGCTCTTCCGCATAACACGTTGGCCGCAGGCGATCCCGCAGTACGAGGTCGGTCACGCGAGGCGCGTCGCGCGGATCGACGCAGCCCTCGCGGCCCTGCCGGGCCTCTTCCTCGCCGGGAACTGGCGCGGCGGGATCGCGATGGAGCAGACGGCCGCGCAGGCGGCCGACGTCGCGGCTGCGATCGACCGCCACGCCTCCGGGTCCGCGCCGTGAACGACTTCGCCGGAGAGATCGCCCGCGCCGTGGCCGCGGGCCCGGTGTCGCGCCCCGTGTCGATGGAGGCCCTCCGCCGCCGTCTCGACCGATTCGACTTCGACGCGCCGGTGGACGCATCCGACGTGCTCCGCGAGATCCGTTCGCTCTTCGAGGACGGCCTCGTCCAGGTCACGCACCCCCGCTACTTCGGGCTCTTCAACCCGAGCGTCGTCCCCGCCGCCGCCGGCGCGGCCGCTCTCGTCGCCGCGTTCAACCCGCAGATCGCGGTCTGGTCCCACGCCCCCGCCGCGGCGGAGATGGAGCGCCGCGTGCTGCGCGTCCTGCTCGCCGCGGTCGGATGGAACCCGGACGCATCCGCCGCTCACGCGACGAGCGGCGGCGCCGAGGCGAACACGACGGCGGTCGTCTGCGCCCTCGCCGCGGCGTTCCCGGCGTGGCGCGACGGCGGACTCCGCGCGCTTCCGGCGCAGCCGGCTCTCTACGTGTCCGAGGAGGCGCACCACTCGTTCGAGAAGGCGGCGCTCGTGACCGGTCTCGGCCGCGGCGCGGTGCGGGTCGTCGCGACCGACGCGGCGTTCCGCATGCGTCCCGACGCGCTCGCCGTGCGCATCGCGGAGGACCGGCGCGCGGGGCTCGTTCCGTTCCTCGTCGTCGCCACGGCGGGCGCCACGGCGAGCGGCGCCGTCGATCCCGTGCGCGAGCTCGCGGCGGTCGCGGCGCGCGAGGGGGCGTGGCTCCACGCCGACGGCGCGTGGGGCGCGTCGTGGCTCCTCTCCACGACGCGACGGCACGTGCTCGACGGGATCGGCCTCGCCGACTCCGTCACGTGGGACGCGCACAAGGCGCTCTCGGTGCCGATGGGCTGCGGCGTGTTCCTGACGCGCCGTCCCGACGTGCCGCGCCGCGCGTTCGACGTCGCGGGCCCGTACATGCCCCCGCCGCGCGAGGGCGCCGACGACCCGTTCCGCACCACGATGCAGTGGTCGCGCCGCGCGGCGGCCGTGCCGCTCTTCGCCGCGATGGCGTCGCTCGGACGCGCGGGCGTCGCGTCGATGCTCGACCGCATGGCGGCGCTCGGCGACGCGCTCCGCGAGCGGCTCGCCGCGTCCGGGTTCCGCACGGTGAACTCGACCGCGCTCCCGCTCGTCTGCGTCACGCATCCGGCGATGGAAGGCGAGCGGCGCCACGCCGGGCGCGTCGCGTCGATCGTGCAGAAGCGCGGACGCGCGTGGGTGTCTCCAGTGACGCTGCCGGGCGGCGTGCGCGCCGTCCGCGCGTGCATCACGAGCTTCCTCACCACCGAGGCGGACCTCGACGTGCTCGCCGCGGAGCTGCGCGAAGCGGTGGAGGGCGGGTCGTCGCATGAGTGACCTCGACGCGCTGCTCCGCGACGTCGAACGCGAGGCCCGCCGCGCCCCGTTCGACGTGTGCCGCGACACGTACCGCGCCGCGGGCCGCGATCCCGCGGTGCCGATCCTCGCCGGCGGCTCGCTCGACGCGCGCGTCTGCTGTTTCGGCCGCGAACTCGGCCGCGACGAAGTGCTCCGGGGCGAGCCGCTCGTCGGCATGGGCGGACGCCGCCTCCGCCGCGCGCTCCACGAGGCGTGGATCGGCCCCGCCCCCGCCGCGGAGCGCCGCTTCGAGGCGGTGCTCCCGCGCGTGCTCCTCACGAACACCGTCCCCTACCGCCCGGTGGACAACGAGGCCTACGACGCCGCGACCGTCGCGCGCTTCCGGCCGTTCGTCGAGCGCCTCCTCGCAGATCACTGGCGCGGCGACCTCGTCCTCGCGCTCGGCCAGACCGCGCTGCTCTGGTGGGCGCCCTACGCGCCGCCGGGCGCCGTCGAGGCGCTCTGGGACGATCCCGCCCGCCGCTTCCGGGACACCCTCCCCGCCGTGATCCGCGGCCGCCGCGTCACCGTCGCCCCCGTCCCTCACCCCTCGCCGCTCAGCCCCTTCAAGAAGGAGTTCGCGGCGATCGTGGCCGCGCGCCTTCGCTGAATCCGCTCCGAGGTTGTCCACGGCGCCGCGGCACGGCAATCCCCGTCCGGAGGCACTCGATGCGCACCCGGAGCGGTTCCGTCCAGTCATGGAGCCTGATCGGCCTCGCCGTGCTCGCGGCGGGCGTCGGCGCCGTGTTCCTGCTCGGCGACGACAGGTCGCGCAGCGGCGAGCGTGGGGACGACGCCACCGCCCCGCCCGGCGCTCCGGCCGGGGGCGTCCTCGGCCCGCACCTCGACGCCGCGCTCGCCGCCGTCGGCCCTGCGCCCCTGCCGCCGGCCCCCGCGGCCTCCGAACTCGCGGGAGAGTGGACGGTGCTCGACGGCTCCATCGCCTGCGGCTCCGGCGGGGACGCCACGGTGATGCCCGCGCCCTCGGACGGCTCGCGGGCCCTGGCGGTGTCGGTCGCCGGAGGCGCGGTGACCGCGCGGCTCCTCCCCGGAGACGCCGTGTTCGCCCTTCGCGCCTCCGGCGACGCGTGGTCCGGACCGCGGACGGACCGGGACGGGGCCGGCATCACGATGGACGTGCGGAAGCGCGGCGCCGAGCTCGCCGTCGAGGTGCGCGCGCGCGAGCCGGAGGCGACGACCTGGGGCTTCCGCGCGGCGAGGGGGAAGTGACATGGGCCGCCTCGCGAAACTGACCTCCCGGGCCGCCGCGGTCGCCGTCGCGGCGGCGGTCGCGCTCGCCGCGCCGCACCGCGGAGCGGAAGCGCAGGACCGCGTGGCCGACGAGACGCTCGGGTTCGACCGTTCCGTCGAACTCCTCGAGACCGTCCTCGAGCTCCGCGCCCTCCGCACGCTGTCGCAGCGGGGCTTCTACGTGCCGACGCCGCTCTGGCGCGAGTACGCCGACCGCGCCGCCTCGCTCTCGAAGGAGCTCTCCGTCGCGTCCGACCGCGACCTCGCGCCGATCGCGGCGTGGCTGCAGGAGCGGAAAAGGACCGCGAAGGCGGAGGTGGCGCTCTGGCAGGAGGTGTTCGTCGGCGTCGGATCCGCGGCGTTCCGCGGCGTGAAGCTCGTGGACCGGCGTGACGCCGTCGCGTCGTCGGCCGGCGGGAAGGGCGACGCGGCGAACCCCGGGATGGCGACGCAGACGGACCTCTCGATCCAGTCGCTCGCGAGGGCCCGCGCCGACTGGGAGAAGGCCGCGCTCACGGCCGCCGCGGCGGACCTGCGCTCCGCGCTCCGGTCGTTCGACGACTCCCTCGCCGCGGTGAAGGACAACATCCTCCTCGGACGCTCCGAGGGCGCGCCGGGGATGCTGGAGCGGCTCTCGCGGACGATGCAACGGGACCAGCGCGCCGCGAACTCCACGCGGGAGCGGCTCGTCGTCGTCGAGCAGGCGCGCGCCCGCGCGGACGCCGCGGCGGCGGCCCTCGACCGCCTCGACCGCGGCGTGAAGATCCTCGAGTTCATGCAGGGTTCGAACGTGTCCCGCGTCGCGCAGGTCACGACCGAGGTCGCCAAGGAGGCGATGAAGGAGTACTACGGCCAGGGCTTCGGCGTCCACGAGGAGGCGAACCTCAAGTGGGCGATCGGAATCGGGAAGAGCCTGGCGACGCGCCTCGTGGCCGCGGGCGACGCGACGGCTCCGCTCGCCGACGACCCGGCGATGCGCGGGCACCCGGAGACGCTCCGCATGGCCCGGCAGTTCGCGGGCGTCGCCGCCGCGTTCGGCTTCGTGGGCGACACCCTGAAGTCCCTCGACGCGGCCGCGCCGATCGCGCCGCTCTTCGACGTGATCGACTTCTACGGAAAGGCCCTCGGCACCGTGGCCGAGTGCGCCCGCGTGATGCAGGGGCTCGTGGACAAGGCCGACGGAGAGGCGCTCGGCGGACGGCTCGGCTCTCCGTTCCGCGGGCTGCCCGGCGGAGTCGGCGAACTGTGGTCCACGCCGCTCCACCAGGCGATGGGGATCCCCGTCGCCTGCACGCACACGAACATGGACGACGCGACCGCGCGGTTCCTGCTCGTGATCCGTCCGGGCGCCGCGGACGGCTACGTGTCGCTGACGCGCGAGGAGTACGACCGTCTCGCGGCCGCGATCGCCGACGAACGCATCGTGAACGCCGCGTCGGAGGCGTCGCGGGGGTTCTTCGACGCGTTCGCCGACCGCGTCACGCACACCCGCGGGTCGCCGGTCCGCCCCGACGCCGGATCGACGTACCTCTCGAACCTGCGCTCCGCCGCGCGAACGGTCCCCTTCCCGCCGTCGAGCTGCGCCGACCTCGCACGCACCGGGTCCGGCGTGACCGACGAGGGCCTGCTCCGTTCCAACAAGGTGTGGCGCGCCGACCAGCTCGCCGAGCTCCGGCGCGCGGAGCTGCTCCGGCTCGCGGGCGAGCTCGTCGTCCGCGAGGCCCTCGGCGGGCCGTACGAGCACGCGGCGGCGCTGGACTGGATCGAGTTCCTGACCGAGATGCGCAGGGAGCAGGCCGTCCTCGCCCCGGACCAGATGGTCAACCTGTTCGGCTTCTGGCACCTGAACCGCGGCGGGCGCGACCGTCTCGTCGCCACGCTCCGCAGGATCGCCGAGGAGCGCAGGGTCCGCGCGCTCGGGACGATCCGTGCGGGCTGGGGCGCCATCGCGGCGCTCCCCCACTTCTCCCACGTGCGGCCCGGCCGGCCCGCAACGCTGTCGGCGTCGTTCCTGGTGGGCGACATGGCGCCCGGGCGCACGTCGCAGGGCACCGTGGAGTGGGAGCTTCCGTCGTGGGCGGGAGGAAGGCAGACGGAGGCGGTGACGCTCCGGAACGGTCTGCTGAAGGTGAACCGGCAGGTCGCCGTGCCGAAGGAGGGCGTCACGTCGTTCGAATGCTCCGCGCGGCTGCGGTGGCGGGAGCGGGACGCACAGGGGAAGGAGGAGGAGCGGTCCGCGGGCGGCACCGAGCGGTTCGTCGTCAGCGAGCCGCCGAGGTCCGAGCCCGTCGCCTGGAAGCTGAGGGCGGGATACCCCAAGCCGGACGAGAACCTGAAGTGGCATCACGAGAACACGACCAACCGGATGGGCGGCGGGAGGATCTCCGTGGCGCCGATGCACGGGGTCGTCTGCGAGCTCACCTACACGGAGCCGCCGACGCGGCTCGTCGCGGGCGAGACCTGCAGGCTGTCGATCACCGGCGTGTCCTCCACGCACCCCGAGGAGCCGAACGGATGGGTGGCGGGTGGCATCGGGTCGGACGCGCGCGGAACGAGTCCGAACGACGGCCCGGGGCGCCACCGCGAGCCGGGGGCCACGCATCTCGTCACTCCGCCGATGAAGCTCAGCGACGCGCGCAGCCTCACGTCGGACTCGATCGAGTTCGTCGTCCCGCAGCCGACGCGCGGAGCGACGTTCCACGTCTACGTCTCCTTCTCCGTCAACGGCTGGATCTCGCTGATCTACGAGTACGAGCCGGAGGAACCCGCCGAATGACGCCGGAGACCGCCCTCGAGCTGCTCCACGACGGACGACGTCACGTGCTCCGCCGTCCCGCCGCGGTGGCGGGGCGCGGCGACCACTGCGAGTTCCAGGTCGTCCACCCGCTGGTGTCGCGCGAGCATGCGCGGTTCGAGCTGCGACCCGAGGGGCTCTTCGTCTTCGACCTCGGTTCGCACAACGGCACCTGGGTGAACGGGACACGCATCGACGGCGTCCGGCGCGTGCGTGCCGGGGACCGCGTGCGGCTCGGTGCCGAAGGCGCGGAGTTCGTGGTCGTGCGCGCCTCGCTGCTCGGGGTCGATCTCGCCGATCGCGGCCGCGAGACGGAGGCGTCCACCGCCGATCTCGGCGACTCGAAGGCCGCGGGCGTCGCGGCCAGGGTGACCGTGAACGCGGACCCCGCGGCGGATCCGGCCGGGCACAGGGCCCGTCCCCGCGCGGAGCCGTCCGAACCGCCGCCCCCCGTCCGCACCGACTGCCGCGGTGGGCTCGGCGGAGAACCGAGGCATCCCGATCCCGCTCCGCTCCCGCCTGTCGAGCCCCCCGCGAGACCCGGGTTCCGGACCGGACGATTCGTCGCCGGCGTGATCGTCGGTCTCGCGGCCGTCGCCGCGCTCGCGACGTACACCGACTTCCCCGAACGGTTGTCGCGCATCGCGTCGCCGGAGGCGCGGCGATGACCGGGCCCGCCCGCATCGTGCTGACGTCCGGCGGCGAGCCGCGCGCCTTCGACGCCCCGTCCGTGGTGATCGGCCGGGCCGCCGACGCGGACCTCGTCGTCGAGGGCGGGCCCGTCTCGCGCCGTCACTGCGAAGTGACGATCCGGAGCGACGGACTCTGGGTCCGCGACCTCGGATCGTCGCGCGGCACCTGGCTCGACGGCGCACGACTCCTCGCGCCGGGCCGGGCCGCCCCCGGCGCGCGGCTCCGGCTCGGAGAGGGCGGGCCGGAGGTCATCGTGTCCTCCGTCGGCGCGGACTTCGGCGCGGCGACGCGGAGGGGACGCGGCGAGTTCGCCCTCGGACTGCTCCTCGGCGCCGCGGCGGGCATCGCGCTGCTCGCGTTCGCGGAGGGCGCGGCCGGCTGGGTCGATGCGCTGCGCCGGCTCTGATCAGAGGCGTTCGCGGAGCGCGGCGAGGAGTCTCGCGCGGCCCGTGTCGTCGGTCGCGCGCTGCGCGTGGTCGGCGATGGTCCAGAGCGCGACCTCGCGCTGACCGGGCTCGGAGAGGTCGATGTCGCCATCGTCGAACGGCTCGATGCCGCGCACGTCGAGCGAGCGCCTCGACGTGGCGCGGAAGAGCGCCTCGACCTCGCGCTCGAACGGGGTCCGCGCCGGGTCCTCGCGGAAGGCGTCGGTGCGGACCATGAAGAACCGGCAGCGGCGGCGGAGCGTGCAGAGGTACCGGGCGCCCATCCCCTCGACGTTCTTCCGCGACGGACGGTTGTCCTCGAGCACCCCGCCCCAGATCCGCTCGACGCCGGGCCATCCGGCGACGTCGCGGTGCCCGTGCAGGAAGCCCGTCTTCTGGAGGCCGCGTCCGCGCGCCTCGGGGATCGTGTACGAGTCGAACGCGGTGGCGTCGCGCGACGGGAGGCGGATCGTCTGCGACACCTCGCAGACGCGGGACACGCCGCGCGTCCACGCGTACCACTGGTAGTGGAGGAGGCGCCCGCCCTCGGCGTGCGTGAGGACGAGCGCGCCGTCTCCGAGGCGCGCCGCGGCCTGCGAGAGGAACCACTGCCGCGTGTGCCACGACTCCGACGGCGCGAACTGGACGAGGTCCTCGAAGCAGTTCTCGCGCAGGCGGCGCGACGCGTCGAACCGCTGCGCGGACGCGCCGTCCACGGGCATCAGGCGGAAGCGCGACGTGGACCAGAACCGCTCGCGGAGATGACGGAGCCGCACGACGACCTTCCGCCGGAGCTCCGACCGGTCGGTGCGGAGCGCGCGAGCGACGGCTCCCGGCACCAGCCGGCGCGCCGCGGACCGCAGGTCGGAGCGGAGCGCCGCGGCGGCGGTCGGGTGCGAGACGAGGGAGCGGACGGACGTCGTCTCCTGCGCCGTCCCGGGGCGGCGGCGGAACCAGACGGGCGACGTCGCGGCGAACCACGGCATCACGCGCCCGTCCGCCGAGGCGAGGCCGAGGCTCGCCGACGCCATCTCGCCGTCGATCTCCACCACGCGGACCACGAGCGGACTGTCGTCGAGCCGCGCGAGGCGGTCCACCACGTCGGTGAGCGCAGGATCGTCGCGGAACGGGAGCCGCCCCGTCTCGACGCCGCGCGTGAAGTCGATGAGCCCCTTCGCGCGGACGAGCGCCGCGGCGGCCTCCGCGCCGCGCCGGGCGTCGGGCCACGCGTGGAACTTCGTCTCCGGCTCCGTGCGGACGGCGACCCGGATGCGCAGGTCCCCCGCGAGCGCGTCGAGCGGCGCGCCGGCCGCGAGCCGCGGGATGCGCACGATCCGGCCGGGCATCTCCTCGCGCATCCGCTGGAGCGCCGCCGCGAGGAACTCCCCGCGGTCCGCCGGAGACGCGAGCCATCCGTGCGGATGTTCCGCATCTCCCGCGGTCGAGACCTCGCCCGTGTCCTTCCGCACGACGAGGACGAGAAGGCCCGTGAGCGCCCGCTCCGCCGACGCGCGGACGACGACCGGCTCGACGGCGGTCCCGTGCGCCGCGATCCACGCGAGCGTGAACTCGGGCCCCTGGAACGGCGTCGCCCACGGGCAGGACCGCTCGAGCGTGCGCCACAGGCTGACCGCCACCGGCGAGCTCAGGAACTCCGACGCCTCGGACCCGCGGAGGACCCGGATGCCGTCGTGCGCCGGCCGCGCCCGGGGGGGCGCCGCGTCGGTGCGTTCGGACGGAATCGGCCTCACGGGGGACGGGATCGCAACGGACGGACCGCGCGCGATCCTCTCAATCCGGGAATCAGGCTCGGAGGGCGAGCCTGCGCGACAGCCGGAGGTGCGAGAGCGCCGGAGCCGCGTCGAAACCGCGCAACGTCACGCCGAGGCGGCCGCCACCGCCGCGAACGCGGCGTCCGACGCGCGACGGAGGTCGGCGAGTTCGCGGTCGCCGTGGGCGAGCGTCAGGAACGCCGCCTCGTAGTTCGACGGCGGCCACGACACGCCGTTCGCGAGCATCGTCCGGTGCCACAGCGCGAACTGCTTCGTCCCGGTGGCCTGGATGTCCCCGAGGTTCCGGAGCGGCGTCGCGGGGTCGGCGAAGAACACCGTCAGCATCGACCCGACGCGCTGCACGCGGACCGGCACGCCCGCGCGGCGGGCCGACTCCTCGAGCGTGCGCTGCACCGCCGCGCCGGTCTCCTCGAGGCGCGCGTAGCAGGACGGGTCCTTCAGGATGTCGAGCGTCGCGATGCCGCCCGCCATCGACACGGGATTCCCGGAGAGCGTCCCCGCCTGGTAGACGGGCCCCGCGGGCGCGATCATGTCCATCAGCTCCGCGCGGCCGCAGTACGCGCCGACGGGCATGCCGCCGCCGATCACCTTCGCGAGGCACGTCAGGTCCGGCGCGACGCCGTAGCGCCGCTGCGCCCCGCCCCAGGCGACGCGGAACCCCGTCATCACCTCGTCGAGGACGAGCAGCGCGCCGTGCTCCCTCGTGATCTCGCGCAGCGCGGCGAGCCACCCCTCGTCGGGCGGGATCAGTCCGGCGTTCCCGACGACCGGCTCCACGATCACCGCGGCCACCAGCGCCCCCCGCTCGGCGAAGAGCTGGCGCATGCCCTCGACGTCGTTGGTGGTCGCCGTGAACGTCATCGCCGCCCAGAGCGCCGGAACGCCGGGCGAGTCGGGCACGCCGAGCGTCAGCGCGCCGGAGCCCGCCGACGAGAGCAGCGCGTCGCTGTGCCCGTGGTAGTTCCCCGAGCACTTCACGATGTACTCGCGGCCCGTCGCCGCGCGGGCGAGGCGCAGGGCCGACATCACGGCCTCCGTGCCCGTGGACACGAACCGCACGCGCTCCGCGCCGGGGAGCGCGGCGAGGATCCGCCTCGCGAGCTGCGTCTCCTCGACCGCGGGAGCCCCGAACACGGTCCCGCGGGCCGTGCGGCGCTGGATGCGGCGCACGACGCGCGGATCCGCGTGCCCCACGATCTGCGCGCCCCAGGCGCACACGAAGTCCGCGTACTCGCGGCCGTCGGCGTCGGTCACCCGCGCGCCGCGCCCGCTCCGGATCGTGAACGGGTCGCCCCCCACCGACTTGAAGGCCCGCACCGGCGAGCTCACGCCGCCGGGAAGGACCTTCGACGCGGCCGCGAAGAGGCGCGCGTTCCTCGACGTCCGGGCCATCAGTGCGTCCCCTTCGAACGGTGCTCCTTCGCGAGCTCCCTCGCGAAGTACGTGATGACGATGTCGGCCCCGGCGCGGCGGATGCCCCGCACGCTCTCCCACATCGCGGCGCGCTCGTCGATGAGACCCGCGGCGCCCGCGGTCCGGATCATCGCGTACTCGCCGCTCACCTGGTACGCGGCGAGCGGCTTCTCCGTCGCGGCGCGCACCTTCGCGATCACGTCGAGGCACGGGCCGGCGGGCTTCACCATCAGGATGTCGGCGCCTTCCGAGTCGTCGAGCCGCGCCTCGCGGAGCCCCTCCCGCGCGTTGCCGGGGTCCATCTGGTAGGCCTTCCGGTCGCCCTCCTGCGGCGTGGACCCCGCCGCCTCGCGGAACGGTCCGTAGAAGGCCGACGCGTACTTCACGGCATAGGCCATGACCGCCACCTCGTGCGCCGACGCCTCGTCGAGCGCGCGGCGGATCGACGCGACCCCTCCGTCCATCATCCCGCTCGGCGCGACCACGTCCACGCCGCACCGCGCGTAGCTCTCGGCGACGCGCTCGTAGACCTCGAGCGTCGCGTCGTTCCGGACGGAGCCGTGGTCGAGCACGCCGCAGTGCCCGTGCGAGGTGTACTCGCAGAGGCAGAGGTCCGCGGCGACGAGGATGTCGGGCGCGGCCTTCTTGATCTCCCGGACCGCGGCGTGGACGGGCCCGCGCTCGTCCCATGCGCCGGAACCCGCGGGGTCCTTCGTCGCGGGAACCCCGAACAGGAGCACGCACGGGATGCCGAGGTCGCGGCATCGCGACGCCTCCTCGGCGGCGACGTCGGGCGAGATCCGCTCCTGACCCGTCATCGCAGGGATCGGGCGGCGCACGCCGGTGCCCGGCTCCACGAAGAGAGGCTGGATCAGGTGGCGCGGCAGCACGTCGGTCTCGCGGACGAGCCGGCGCATGGCCTCCGTGCGCCGGAGGCGCCGGGGACGTTCGGTCGGGAAGCTCATCCGCGCATTGTGCCGCGGGCAGCGGGACCGCGCACCGTTACGCCGCCGTGACCTCGCGGCGGGCCGCGGGGCGTGACACTGGTCGCGGAGGTGACGCCATGCGACTCGTTCCCCTGCTCGCCCTCGGTCTTCTCTCGGTCCTCGCCTCGCCTTCGCGGGCGGAGGACCCCTACGACACGTCGAAGCGCGTGGCCGAACGTCCCGCGCGGGACGTCGCGGGCGGCGCGGCGCCGCTCGGGTTCGACACGCGCGCCGAACCCGGTCTCGTCCGGTGGCACGCGGACGCGCCTGCGGCGCTCGCGGCCGCGAAGCTGTCCGGAAAGCCCGTCCTCGTGTTCCAGATCCTCGGCCGCCTCGACGACGAGTTCTGCTGAACGAACGCGCGATTCGCGAGAGCCGTGCTGTTCTCGCACCGTGAACTCGCCTCGTGGCTGTCGTCGTCGTTCGAATGCGCGTGGGAGAGCGTTCGCGACGTGCCGAAGGTGACCGTGGACTTCGGCGGCGGGAACGTCGTCCGCCGCACGCTGCACGGGAACGTCGTCACGTGGGTGACCGACGCCGACGGCCGCGTCGTCGAGGCGCTCGGCGGGCTCTACGAACCGGGCGCGTACCGCGCGCGGCTCGAGCAGTCGCTCCTCGTCTCGGCGATGCTCTCGAAGTGCCCGGACGGCGCGGCGCGCGACGCCGCGTTCGCGGACTACCACGCGCGGCAGGCGGAACGGATCGCGGCCGGCAGCGCGCCGCTCGTCGTGCGGAAGGAGATGGATCCGTCGCTCGCCCTGTCGAAGATGCGGATCGAGGACCCGTTCAAGTACGTCCTGTCCGAGCCCGGCAGCGCGTACGTCCACGCCGGGCCGCCGATCACGATCAGGCTCGCGGAGGGCGCGCCGGCTGTCTTCGGCTCGAAGGGACTTGCCGAGGCGCCGGTGCGGCAGTCGGTCGCCGCGGGAACGGACGCCCCGTCGCAGTCGATCACGACGCTCGGCGCGGCGAAGACGCTCACCGAACGGTCGGAGTCGCTCCTGCGCACGCCGCCGCTCGACCGTCCCCGCCCGTCGGGCGACACGATCGACGCGCCGGGCGTCCGCGCGGACCGCGGACTCCTCGCGCAGGACACCGCCGCGGGCGAGACGGTCCATCGTCCCGCGATCCACGCGCTCCTCGCGAAGTCCGGTCGCGCGGCCTACACGGCGCTCTCGAAGCCGCTCTACCGCGACGTCCTCCACCTCGACCTCGACGACCCGTGGCTCGGCCTGGGCGGCCTGCTGTTCGGGACGTACCCGTTCGAGAAGTAGGACGCCGCGCCGGGCGTCGGGACGGAGGAAACGACCGGCCTGAGGGCGGGACTCCTGACGCGCTCCGGCACATCCGGGCGCGTCAGGCGATGTCCGGGAGCACCGGCCTCGGCCGCGGAAGGTCCGCGCACGTGGTCAGGAGTGCCGGCTCCGGCCGGGTCGTCGAGGGCGACGGACCCGCTACTTCTCCCGTCGCTTGATCTCCTCGCGCATGCGGTCGAAGCCTTCGTAGCTCGCCTGCCAGAAGGACCCGATCCGCACGTCGGAGAGGTAGACCGACTTGTAGAGGTCCCGCGCGTCCTCGAGCTTGTCCTTCTTCTCGAGCGCCTTCGCCTCCGCCATCGCCTTCTCCTGCTCGGCGAGCGTCTTCGTCACGTCCTCCCAGAAGTCCGGGAACTTCGCCGAGAGCGTCTTCTTCGCGAACGACGTGAACTTCGCCTCCGACGGGAACTCCTCGCTCTTCGCGGCCACGGAGAGGGCGGCCGGTTCGAGGACGGCGAACGACGTCCCGTCGCCGAGGCCGAGACGCTTCATCAGCTTCTCGTCGGACTTGTCCGCATGGATGAAGACGCACTTGAAGAGCAGTTCCCAGCGGACGCTGAACTCCTCGTTGACGACCTTGCAGGCCGCGGCCGACACCTCCGCCTCGCCCTCCGGCTCCTTCACGTCCTCGTGCGCGTAGTGGAAGTAGACGAGGACCGGCGCCTTGTCGGCGTCACGGATGCCGAACAGGCTCCTCAGGTACTCGACCTCGGTGAGCGGCACGTGCGTGCCCGCCATGCCGGTGACGGAGCCCTGCGGCTTCACCGTGACCTTCGTCCACTTCGCCTCGGAGAGCTTCATCGGACCGCCGGACGCGCGGCGGCCGGTCATGCCGCCTCCGCCCCCGCCGCCGCCCGTGCCTCCGCCGAGAGCGTCCGTACCACCCGAGTAGGGATTCGCGCCGTTGCCGCCGGCACCGGCTCCACCACCCGCTCATCAGCCGCCGGTGGCGGGCTTCACGAGCCCGAGCACCGCCACGGCCGCGAGCGCCATCGTCGTCAGCACCAACGTGCTCCGCATCGCTGCCTCCTGTCCGGATCGGGTCGCCGCAATGCGCCCGTCCGTCCCGTCACGGGGACTCTACCCGCCCCGGACAGTCCGTGGGAACCCCCTCCTTGGATCCGGCGGCACCCGCCTCCGGGAACGCTGGACGCCGCCCGCCCCGGGGGGGACATTCGGGGGTCCCCCTACCGGAGGCAGACACATGTCGGAGAAGCGCGCGGACGTGGTCGTGATCGGCGCCGGGCCCGGCGGCTACG
This sequence comes from Planctomycetota bacterium, assembly GCA_022072415.1. GTDB lineage: Bacteria > Planctomycetota > JAJSAM01 > JAJSAM01 > JAJVHW01 > JAJVHW01. The sequence continues at coordinate 5,038 of JAJVHW010000126.1, read as the reverse complement.
TGGCCGCGATCCGGGCGGCCCAGCTCGGGAAGTCGGTCATCTGCATCGAGCGCGAGAAGCTCGGCGGCGTCTGCCTGAACGTGGGCTGCATCCCGAGCAAGGCCCTCATCCACGCGAGTTCGGTCTACGACCGCGCGAAGGGCCACGCGGCCGAGATGGGGATCTCGTTCGGCGAGGTCAACGTGGACCTCGCGAAGCTCGTCGCGTGGAAGCAGACGAAGGTCGTCGAGCGCCTCACGGGCGGCATCGCGACCCTCTTCAAGCAGGGGAAGATCGAGCACGTCGCCGGCGACGCCAAGTTCGTCGCGCCGACGCGGCTCGAAGTGAAGACCGCCGAGGGCTCGGTCAGCGTGACCGGGACCGACGTGATCCTGGCGACGGGCTCCCGCCCCATCGAACTCCCCGCGTTCAAGGTGGACGGCGTCCACGTCCTCGGCTCCACGGAGTGCCTCGCCAACACGAAGCTCCCGAAGAAGGTGCTCGTGATCGGCGGCGGGTACATCGGGCTCGAGCTCGGCACGTTCCTGCGGAAGCTCGGCACGGAGATCGTCGTCGTCGAGTTCATGAAGACGCTCCTCCCCGGGCAGGACGAGGACTGCGTGGACGTGATCCACCGCGAGCTCAAGAAGCGCAAGGTGGAGATCCACCTCGAGAGCAAGGCGATGCGGTACGAGAAGCTCCCGGCCGGCGGCGTGCGCGTGTTCGTCGAGACGCCGAAGGGCGAGAAGACGTTCGACGTGGACTGGGTGCTCTCGACCATCGGCAGGAAGCCCAACAGCGACGGGCTCGGCCTCGAGGCGCTCGGCGTCGCGATCGAGAAGGGCTTCGTCAAGGTGGACGCGAAGCTCCGCACGAACGTGCCGCACCTCTACGCGATCGGCGACGTCGCGGGCCAGCCGATGCTCGCGCACAAGGCGAGCAAGGAGGGGATCATCGCCGCCGAGGTCATCGCGGGCCTGCCTTCCGCCGCCGACTACCGCGTCGTCCCCGCCGTGATCTTCACGGACCCGGAGGTCGGCTCCGTGGGCATGAGCGAGGCCCAGGCGAAGGCCGCGGGCTACGACCCGGTCGTCGGGAAGTTCCCGTTCAGCGTGAACGGCCGCGCGATCTCGCTCGGCGAGACGGCCGGCCTCTGCAAGATCGTCGCCGACCGGAAGACCGACCTCGTCCTCGGCGTCCACATCGTCGGCCCCGAGGCCTCGAACCTCGTCGCCGAGGCCACCCTCGCCATCGAGATGGGCGCCCGCGTGGAGGACATCGCCGCCACCATCCACGCTCACCCGACCCTCGCCGAAGTCATGATGGAGGCCGCGGAAGCGCTGCACGGGAAGGCCATCCACTACAAGTCGAAGTGAGTTGCCGGCCGTAGCGGTCCCCGGCGGCTCTCGTCCCCGGCGCCGGCGTGCGGGCGGACCGGGGTCGCGACGGCCCGGCCGCGCTTACCCCGGATCATTCACGAGGCTTCGCGCCTGGCCGAGCCCGCGGGCGCGCTGCTGCGTCGGAGCCCTTGACCGACTTGCCGAAGTCGCTCTGCGGTCTCCTCCTTGCATCGCATCCCGCGGATCTCGGCCAGGACAGTCCGTCGCCGGGCGACCGTCGGCGGAATCGACGTACAGTGCAGGCAGTCCGCGAGTTGAATGCCGTTCTCGCGCGAACCCTCGTGAATGATCCGGGTTACGGCGTCTTGAACTTCCCGGGCTTCAACTGGCGCCACTCCTTCGACTCGCGGCCGGCGTCGTTGCGGGCCTTGAAGATGAAGCCGATCGGGTTGGCGACGGCGCCGCCGTAGGTGCCCTTCTTGACGGAGATCGAGAATGTGCCGGCGGACTGGTGGATCGAGAACTTCACGGCCGGCGCGGCGCCCTTGGCGCTCCGCCACGTCTCGATGCCCTTGCCGTTCACCTTCCACGTGCTCGCAGCGGGGATCGCGATCACGATCCGCGCGCCGGCGGAGCCCACGGCGAGCCGGACGGCGTCGGTCGCGCGGTCGAACGCGGAGTCGGGGGAGTTGCCGCGGTAGGTGTAGGTGCCCTTCGCCTTGAACTTGTCCTTCCCGGCGCGGGTCGAGTCGGAGAGCGCGCCCTTGCCGACGACGAAGTCCATGGTGGCGCCCGTCGCGCCCTGGAGCGTCGTGGAGAAGGCGGTGTCCACGCAGTAGCCGACGGCCTTCACCCTGTAGACGTAGGTCGTGTCCGGCAGGATCGCGGCGTCGTTGTACGTCACCGCGCCCGTGCCCGGGTTCACGCCCAGCGGGATGTTCAGGTCGTCGCCGCCGTCGGGCGACGTGCGTTCGAGGACGAACCCCACTTCGTTCGTGCTGTTGTCCTGGAAGACGACGTCGATCGACGTGACGCCGTTCACCGTGACGCTCGTCATCGTGGGAGCGTCGGGGATGCCGGGGATGCGCAGGACGAGGGCGTCGAAGCTGCCGTTGGGCGACGCGTCCACGGGGCCTTCCGTGGGGAACTGCCCGGTCAGGTCCGCGTTCCCGCTGTGCCAGCCGCACAGGTACACGGAGCCGTCCGACGAGGTCGCGATCCCCGTCGCCGACGACTCGGTCGCGTCGCCGAAGAAGGAGAACTGCGTCACCTGCGCGGTCGCGGAGCTGATCGTGCCGTAGAACCCGTCGTTCACGACGTCCTGCCGCGGGAACGCGGGGTATCCGGCCGGCGCCGGGAGCCCGGTGGAGGTGACGCCCCAGCCGCAGAATCGCAGGTCGCCCTCGCTGTCCAGCGCGACACCGGTCACCCGGTCGAACCCGGTGCTTCCCACGAAGCCGCAGAAGTCGAGCCCCGAGAAGTCGGCCTTCACCCTGGCCACGAAGCCGTCGCGGAGTCCGTTCGCGGTGAGGTCCGGTCCCGTCAGCGCCGGGAAGGACTCCTGCGTCGATTCCGTGGCGCCTCCCACGTACACGCGCCCGGAGCCGTCCACGGCGATCGCGGTGCCCTCGTCGATCTCCGTGCCTCCCAGGTAGCCGCACGCCACGGCCGCGCCCGAGGACGTGAACTTCGCGACATAGGCGTCGGTGTTGCCGGACGTGTCGTTGAAGGTCAGGTCGGGGCCCGTGAGCACGGGGAAGCCGTCCGACTCGCTCGCGTTCGCGCTGCCGACCACGTAGCAGTTCCCCGAGCCGTCGATGGCGATCGCCCGGCACTCGTCGCCGAAGCCGGCGCCGCCGAAGTAGCCGAGGAACGTGAACCCGGTGCCGTCCGCGGTCACGCGGCCGATCAGGCCGTTCGATCCCGAGAGCGACGTGAGCGACGATCCCGACCGCCCTCCGTTCACGACGACGTTCGTGCTCGTCGTGCTGCCGCAGACGTACGCGGACCCGCCGGAGTCCACGGCGACGGAATAGAGCGTGTCCACGCCGTTCCCGGGGACGAAGCCCGAGTAGACGAGCCCCGTGCCGCCCGCGTTGATCTTCGTGACGAAGCCGTCCCCGTTGACGTTCCCGCCCGCGTCGCCGGGCGTCAGCGACGGCCCGGTCAGGGTCGGGAAACCCCCGGCCTGCGACCGCGTGAGCCCGACCACGTAGGCGTTCCCGGACCCGTCGGCCGCGATCCCGTAGGCGAAGTCGTCCGAGGTGCCGCCCAGGTAGCTGCAGTAGACGAACGCGCCCGTGGGATCGAGCTTGGCGACCCACGCATCGCCGGTCGCGTTCGTGAGGTCGTTCGGCGTGAGGTCCGGTCCGACCGTCTCGGGGAACGTCGCCGCGCCGGACGTCGTCTGTCCGCAGAAGTAGGCGTTCTGGACGCCGTCGGCCGCGACGGCGTGCGGCTCGTCGTGCCCGGACCCGCCGAGGAACCCGGCGTAGGCGTACGTGCACGGGTCGATGACGAGCTCGCGGGACGGATCGAACGCGCCCAGCGCGAACGACACCGTGCCGCCGCCCTCGCGCGTCTCGAGCACGTAGCGCACGGGCACGTCCGCCGGACCGTCCGGCCCTTCCTGCCACGCGATCGGGGAGAGGTCGTCGAACGCGCCCTCCGGCGTCGAGACGCGCAGCGAGCCGTCGTCGGTCAGCGAGAGTTCCGCGCCGCGGTACGCGATCCGCACCCGCGAAGGATCGGCGCCCGCGCGGACCACGTACTCCGTCTTGACGGCCCGGTCGGCCGACGTCGTCTTCACGTCGATCCCCGGCCACGGCTCGCGCCACGTGACCGTGCCGAAGGAGCGGAGCCCGGTCCTCCACTCCGAGGGCTTCCCGCGGAAGAAGCTCGTGACTCCCGGGATCGGATCGGTCCCGACCGGCGTCACCGGCGAAGCGCCCTCGAAGTCGGCCTTCACGGCCCATCCGCGGCCGCGGGCTCCGTGCAGGCGGTACGTCAGCCCGTGCGCCGAAGTGAACACGTCGGCATCCCGCGCGCGGAGCACGTGCGCCGCGCCGCGGCCCGCCTGCCCCGCGTTCTCCATGAACGCGAGCGGCCGCGACGGCAGCGCCGGCGAACGCACTTCGCGCACCCCGTGTTCCACGGTCGGCTCGACCGCGCGATCCCCCGGCCCCGAGGGAACCCCCGCGCCGGCAAGCGCCGCCGCGCACATCGTCACCGCGCACGCAATCCGCATGTCACGCCCTCCGCCGCTTCCTGTGCCAGTGCGGGGCGCGCCCTTCAGCCGCCGCGGGGGGAAGTTTAGCCACGGGACCCGGGCCCGGGCGTGCGTGAATTCTCAGTTCGATGCGCGGAATCCGGCCTGTGCGGGGACCTGTCGCGCGGACAGCACGACGCGGTGGGCCAACTCCAGCGTCACCACCCGTCCCAGCGACGACGGGCACGGGTCGCGGGAGGCGCGGGAGTGCTCGATCAGGGCGGCGAGGACGGCGGGGTCGTAGAGGGGCGCGGTGTGCATCGATCGCGGAGAGAGCAGGTCGGAGAACTCGGGGAGGCGCCACACGTCGCCGGCGCGCGGCGGATGCGAGGGGCTCGCGGGCGTGCCGCGGATGCGGCGAAGCGCGGCGCGGCCGAGCTTTCCCGCGAGCGGCGCGTAGCGGTGGGCCGTCCACGGGCGGATCGGCGCGGCGGGGGCGCCGGAGTCGGTG
>JAJVHW010000016.1 GCA_022072415.1 Planctomycetota bacterium | reverse complement strand
TCTTCGCCGCGCCCGCGGCGAGCCTCGCGACGGCGGCGCACGGAACCGGCTCGTCGTTCCTCACCGGCGCGGCGACGGGGCTCCTTCCCTGCGGCGTGCTCTACCTGGCCGTGGCGCAGGCGGCGGCGTGGGGCACGCCCCTCCGCGGCGCGGCGTCGATGGCCGGCTTCGGCTTCGGCACCGTGCCCGCGCTCGCCGCGTGCGCGCTCCTCGGCGGGACGCTCCTCTCCCGCCTCGGCCCGGCGAGGCTGCGCACGGCCGGCGCGGTACTCTGCATCCTCGCCGGGGTCGTCGCCGTCGCGCGCGCCGCCCCGCCGCTCCTCTCGGGAGACCCAGCCGCGTGCTGCCACTGAAGGACGAACCTCCGACCGGACGCATGAAGGTCCTCGCCGCCGTGATGCGGCGGGGACCGCAGTTCACGGTCGTCCGCGCCGCGGCGATGACCGCGTCGGTCCTGATCCTGCTCGCCGTCCCGCTCACGGGGCTCGCGCGCGTGGACGTGTGGGGCGGCGCGCACCGCCTCCTCGGCCGCGAGGCGACGCTGGTGCAGGGGCTGCAGGGGATCGCGGTGGCGCTCGTCGTCCTCTATGGCGTCACCTTCCTCTCGAACGTGTTCGTGGGACGCTTCTTCTGCGGCTTCGGATGCCCCGTCGGCCACGTGAGCCGGCTCGGCGAGACGGTGGAGCTCGCGAAGGCGTCGCGCGCGCGGCGCATCCTCGCGCACGCGTCGGGCGCCGCGTTCGTCGCGACGTTCGTCGCCGCGGTGATGTGCTGGTGGGTCGATCCTCGCGTGATGATCGACGGTTCGCTCCGCGCGAAGCTCTGGACCGGCGGCGTGTTCGCGGCGCTCTGGGCCGGCGGCTTCCTGCACGCCTTCGTGTGGCGCTTCGGCTTCTGCCTCTCCGCGTGCCCGATCGGTCTCTACTACCGCTTCGTCACGTCGCGGGCGCCCGTCGGCATCGTCTTCTCGGAGACGCCCTCGCCGTGCACCGACTGCGGCGCGTGCTCGAAGGTCTGCCCCGTCCGTCTCGACCCGCGGAAGCTCGACTCCGACCAGCCGGGCCTCGACGACCCGAAGGACGTCCGCTACGGCGACGCCGAGTGCCTGCGCTGCGGCGACTGCGTCGCGGCGTGCCGGATGGTCTTCCTGACGAAGCCCGGCGCGACGCCGCCGCTGCGGTTCGGCAGGAACGAGGGCGGCCGCGACGCGACGGACATCACTTCGCGTTGAGCTTGCCCATGTCCGCCTGCGCGCGGATCCACGTCCCCCGCTCGTCCTCGTACTTCTTCAGGTACGCGTTGATCTGCGCGAGGGACACCGACCCGAGCTCCGGCTCGAACCACTTCTCGGTCGAGACGACCGCCTTCTGGAACAGCTTCTTCGCCGCGACGTACGTGTCGTTCGCCGCGTTCTTCCCGCCCGTCCGCTCGAGCTCGCGCGCCTCCGACAGCTTGAGCTGCGCCTCGGCCGCGAGCTTCCTCGCCGCGGCGAAGTCCGACTCGATGGACGACATCTGCGCCGCCGTGAGCTGCGGCGGCGGAGCCGGCGGCTTCGGTCCGGTCGGCGTCGGCGCGGGAGCCGGCGCGGGCGCCGGCGGCGCCGCCTTCTTGCCGCAGCCCGGGGCGACGGCGAGCGGGGCGATCGCGGCGATCGCGGCGAGGACGCAGGAAGCGGTGCGGAAGGACATGCGGACTCTCCTTGGAATCGCCCCTAGCTATCGAGAAACCGCGCCGGAAGTTAGTTAGTTACGGTTGTCCCCGTTCGGCACGCAACCAGGCAGGTGTCCCGCCGAGTCGTTGACGTGATGTGAAGCGATTCGCAGTGCCCTGCAGCCTGCCAGGGCCGCGACACAGGCATCGTCCAGCGACCCCGCCTGCCGATCGTCGCCGCCGATCCTCCCTTGCCGCGAAGCTCTTCGGCTGCGTTGCGCGGCCTCGACGACTCGCTCCGTGGAGTCGCCTTCGTCCGCGCGCCCTGCCGGCAGGCTCCGCGGAAGGGCCGACGCTCGGGGTTCACTTCGCGACACCCTCTTTGCGAGCAGACGGGACGACAATTCGCCGACAAGACGTCCGACAATTTTGTCGTCACGTGGTCGGCATTTTTACCGTCCCCTGTGAGTGACCGCATAAGCTGCCCCCATGCCGACGCCTCCCGTCCTCCAGCGGCATGCCCTCGCCGAGCTCAGGGCGAGGCTCCGGGTGTTCCGTGCGGTGCTGCTCAACGGGCCGCGGCAGTCGGGGAAGACGACGCTCGCGCGGATGCTCGCCGAAGAGACCGGCGGGACGTACCTGACCCTCGACGATGCGGCCACGCTGGCGTCGATCCGCGAGGACCCGCGGCGGGCGGTCGATCACCCGGGAACGGTGGTGATCGACGAGGTGCAGCGAGGCGGGGACGCGCTGTTGCTGGCGATCAAGCAGGCGGTGGACGAGGACCCGCGGACCGGGCGGTTCGTGCTGACGGGTTCGACGCGATTCCTGCAGGTGCCCAATCTGTCCGAATCGCTCGCCGGGCGGATCGGGATCGTGGAGCTGCGCACGCTCTCCGCAGGGGAGATCGCGGGGCGGCGCGAGTCGTTCCTCGAACGGCTGTCGGGACCGGCCGACGCACTTCGGTGCGTCGAACCGGAGCGGCTGGACCGGCGGGCGGTCTTCGACCGTGTCTGCGCCGGCGGGTTCCCCGGCGTCTACCGCGCGGCGGCGGAGGATCGCGCGGCGTGGTTCGACGCCTACCTGACCACGGTCATCCAGCGCGACGTGCGGGACATCTCCGACGTGCAGCGCGCGACGGACCTCGCCCGTGTCGTCAGGTTGATCGCCGCGCGCACCGGCAGCCCCGTCAACGTGAGTGACGTCGCCCGCGACGCGGGGATTCCGCGCAGCACCGCAGCCGCCTACTCGCAACTCCTGCAGTGGGTGTTCCTGACCGAGACGCTTCCCGCGTGGTCCACGAACCTCTCGTCGAAGATCACGAAGCACCCGAAGGCGTACGCTGCGGATTCGGGACTCGCCGCATGGCTGCTCGGTGCATCGGTGGAGTCGCTCGCTGCGCCGGTCGCCCCGGCACTCGGGCCCGCGATCGAGACGTTTGCGGTGCTCGAGATCCTGAAGCAGCGCACATGGAGCCGGGCGTTCGTGGATGCGGGGCACCTCCGCGACCGCGACGGCTGGGAGGTGGACCTGGTCCTCGAGACCGCGGACCGCCGCGTCGCGGCGGTCGAGGTGAAGGCGACGTCGAGCCCGGGTCCCCGCGACGTCGCAGGGCTGGCGCGGCTGCGTGACCGGCTCGGCGACCGCTTCGTGAACGGGGTGCTGCTCCATCTCGGCGACCGCGTGCTGCCGTTCGGCGACCGGCTGACCCTGATGCCCATCTCGTCGCTCTGGGCGGCGTAGCGACGTCACGTCGTCGCGCGCTGCCGCTACCACCTCTCCATCGCCGCGCGCAGCGCGCGACCGGCGGCACGGGACATGGCGGGGCCGAGGCCCGACGTGGCCGGGCCGGAGAACGGCTCGACGGCCTCGTGGACGGAGGTCGACAGGACCTGGCCGGTGGCGGCGTCGGAGAGCGTGAAGCGGGCGGCGAAGCGGGCGGACGGGGGGTCGGCGGACCACGTGAAGTCGAGGAGGACGCCGTCCAGGGCGAGCTGGGCGCGGTGGGCGTCGGAGGGGTCCACGGCGGCGGCGTAGCGGCCGCACGAGGCGAGCGCTTCGCGGACGGCCTCGGTGACCGCCGCGTCGGGCTCGTCTGCCCAGAAGTCGCGGTCCAGCGGGGTGACGAGGCCCGGGCCGTCGTGGCGGACGACGTGGCGGTCGAAGCGGTCGCGTGCGCGGAACGCGCGGACGGCGATCACGGGGAGCGGGCCCTTCGCTGCGGCGGGAGGCGCCGCCCCGAGAGGCGCCCCGGACGTCGCTCCGGGTCCGAGTTCGGCGCGGTCGAGGGTGTGGAAGCGGTCGGCCTCGGCCGGCTCCTCGTCGCTCCCGACCTTGACGGAGATGCACCCGGCGAGCGCCGCCGCGGCGGCGGCGCAGAGCAGGGCGCGGGCGGCGCGAAGGGTCCGCGGTCCCGCCGCGCGTCGCGCGGAACGGTCATCGGGCGGGGGGTCGGTCGTTCGCATGGGTTCCCTCACTTCGTTCCTGCGCCGCCCGCGCCTCCGCGGCCCGACAGCACCGCGTCGGGGTTCCGCTCGAGGAAGTCGGCCAGCCGCGCGATGTTCCGCCCGGCCTCGGAGATCTGGCGGAGCGCGACGCGCAGGTCCTCGCGGATCGCGGCGACGCTCCGCGCGGCGCCGGCGACCTCGCCCACGCCGTCTCGCACCGCGGCGGCGGTCTCCGGAAGCTTGCTGTCCACGATGGCCGCGCGCGCCTCGACCGCCACGGCCTCCATCTTCCGCACGGCGTCGGGGAGCGTCCCCTCGATGGACTCTACGGACGTGCGGAGCGACTTCGCCGCGGCGGCGGCGTCGGCCACGAACGCGTCCACCTCGGGCCGCGACGCGACGTCGTTCACGCGGCGGAGGAGCGTCTGCAGGTCGGCCGCGGCGGCGTCGATCTTCCTGAACGCGTCCCGGAGGGCCGGGTCCTGCGCGGCTCCGCGGATCGCGTCGGCGGCGTCGCGGAAGGACGCGGAGACCTCGTCGCTCCGGAAGTCCTGCACCTTCTGGGTGAGCTGTTCGAGGAGCTGCTGGAGCTGCGCGCCGAGCCGCTGGTAGTCGATCTTGCTGAGCGACCCGAGCGTGGTGGCGAGGTCGCGCTGGATGTCGGTGAACGACGGCGAGAGCGCGGTCGGGATGTACGGGCTCGGCGGCATGAAGCCGAGGTCGGGGACGGGGTACTCCTGCGGGTCCACGTAGTCCACGTCGAGGTACTTCTGCCCCGTGATGTCCTTCCACGCCACGCGCACGCGGAGGCCCTTCGCCACCTCGCCCACGATCAGGTTCCGCGCGCGCATCTCGTCGTCGCCGCTCGCGCCGAGGGCGCCCATCGCCGCGGGGAAGAGGTCGCCCTCGACCGCGATGACCGCGGCCGCGCGCATGCCCGACCCGCCCTGCCCCGGCGCGAGGCCGATCCGCGCGACGCGGCCGATGGTGACGCCGCGGTAGCTGATCGGGCTCCCCGGCTCGAGCCCCTGGACGGACTCCTGGAAGTAGCACCACATGGGCCACGTCTTCTCGAAGAGCCGGCCCCATCCGAGCGCCAGCGCGCCGGCCGCGCAGAGCACGAGCCCGCTCACCACGAACACTCCGAGCCTCGCGCGCCCGTCGCCCCTCTCGTCGAACCGCCCGTCGCTCATGGCTTCGCCTCCTCGGGGACCTCGCGGCGGAAGAACGCGCGCACCCACGGGTCGGAGCTGCCGTCGCGCAGGTCCGCGGGGCGCCCCTCGGCCACGATCGTGCGCCGCGCGCGGTCGAGCATGATGCAGCGGTCCGCCACCGCGTAGATGCTCTGGAGCTCGTGCGTCACGATCACGAGCGTGGCGCCGAGCACGCGCCGGAGCGACAGGATGAGATGGTCGAGCTCCGCCGACGTGATGGGGTCGAGTCCCGCCGAGGGTTCGTCGAGGAACAGGATCGACGGATCGAGCGCGAGCGCGCGCGCCACGCCGGCCCGCTTCTTCATGCCGCCCGAGATCTCGGAGGGGAACCGGTCCGCCGCGTGGAGGAGCCCGACCAGCTCGAGCTTGATCCGGACGAGGCTCCGGATCGCCTCCTTCGGGAGCGACGTGAACTCCTCGAGCGGGAGCGCCACGTTCTGCGCGACGGTGAGCGAGCTGAAGAGCGCGCCGCTCTGGTAGAGCACGCCGAACCGCGACAGGATCGACTGCCGCCCGGCCCCGCGCGCCGCGGTGAGGTCGCGCCCCTCGATCTCGACCCGTCCTTCGGCCGGATGCAGGAGGCCGATCATGTGCTTCAGCAGCGTGGACTTCCCGCAGCCCGATCCGCCGAGGATCACGAACACCTCGCCCCGGCGCACGTCGAACGAGACGTTCTCGAGGATCGTCCGCCCGTCGAACGCGGCGCGGAGTCCCGTGACGCGGACTGCGGGTTCCGGCGGAGGCGGCCCGTCAGACATAGTGGAACACCACCGTCAGCACCGCGTCGCACACGATGATCAGGAAGATCGACGAGACGACCGCGCTCGTCGCGGAGAGCCCGACGCCCTGCGCGCCGTTCCCCGTCCGGAGCCCGCGCCAGCAGCTCACCGCGGCGATCGAGAGCGCATACGCCTCGCCCTTGATGAGCCCCTGCGACGCGCCCCACAGATCGAGCTGCTCGAAGCTCTTCGCCATGTACTGCGCGATCGTCATGTCGAGCGCCGTCACGCCGATCAGGAGCCCGCCGAGGAGCCCGCACGCATCCGCGAAGACCACGAGGAGCGGCATCATCGCGAGCAGCGCGAGCAGCTTCGGCACGACGAGGAACCGCGTGCGGTCGAGCCCCATCGTGCGGAGCGCGTCCACCTCCTCGTTCACGGTCATCGTGCCGATCTCGGCCGCGAACGCCGACCCGGACCGGCCCGCCACGAGGATCGCCGTCATGAGCGGACCGAGCTCCAGCACGACGCTGACCGACACGGCCTCCGGCGTGTAGCTCTCGAAGCCGAGCTTGCCGAGGAGCGAGACGCCCTGGAACGCGAGGATGATCCCCATCAGGACGTTGATGAGCGCCACGATGGGCAGCGCGTCGGCGCCGGCGCGGGTCATGTAGAGGAAGGCGTCCTTCCACCGCACGGTGCGCGGCGAGGCGAGCGCCTGCGCGAGCGACGCGGTCACGTCGCCGACGTATCCGAGCCCCCCGCGCGCGGCCTCGGCGAGGCGCATCGCCGCGCCGCCCACGCGCTCGAACACGCCGTCGTCGGGTTCGTGCGGCGGCGCGACCGGGGAGATCGGATGGACGTCGGCGTCCTCCACGATCGCGAGCATCGAGGCGACCTGCGCCACGGCGCCCGTGATCGGCGCGTCGCGCCCGCCGTTCCGCGCGGCCGACTCGCGGCGCAGGTGGACGAGCAGCGCCGCGCCCGCGCTGTCGCACCGGGGCACGCCGCGCACGTCGATCTCCTCGCACGCCGCCGCCACGCCGCGCACCTCGCGCCAGAGCGGCGGAGTCGTGGCGAGCGTGAGCTCTCCGGCCACGCGGGCGACGGCGCGGGGACCGTCGCGCTCGAGCCGGATCGTGGCGGCGCCTCCCATCCGGGAAGTGTCGCCTGCGTTGGGGACAGGGTCAGGGGGTGCGCACGAGCCGCGCGGCGTAGCCGCCGTCGCGGCGGGCGGCGAGAGGGAGCGTGAGGCGCTCGAGGTCGGGTCGCCAGGCGGCATCGGGCGCGGCGGCGAGGAACGCGCGGACCTGCGCGCCGTTCTCCTCGGCGTCGAGGGAGCAGGTGGACCAGACGAGGCGGCCTCCGGATCCGACGCGGGTCGCGGCGGCGGCGAGGAGCGCGCGCTGGAGCGGGAGGAGCGACGCGAGCGCGGCGTCGTCGTGGAGGCGGCGGCGCACCTCGACGCGCCGGGACAGGACGCCCGTGTTGCTGCACGGCGCGTCCACGAGCACGGCGTCGAACGGCCCGGCGGGCAGCGCGGCGGCGTCCTGCGCGTCGGCGGAGACGACGGCGACGTTCGACGCGCCGCGCCGCGCGCACTCCTCGCGGAGGCGGTCGATGCGCGGGCCCGGGACGTCCACGGCGACGACCGACCCGCCCGGCCCCACGGCCTCCGCGAGCGCGAACGTCTTCCCGCCCGGCGCGGCGCACACGTCGAGGATCCGTTCGCCCGGCCGCGGGGCGACGACCTCCGCGACCTCGGCCGCGGTCGGGTCCTGCACCGCGAAGTCGCCGGCGGCGAACCCGGGCAGTCGGGGAATCCGCCCCGCGCCTCGGACGAGGAGGCACGGCCCTTCGCGCTCGAAGGGGATCTCCGCCGCCGAAAGCGCCGCCGCGAGCGCGTCGCCGCGGCCCTCCCGCGGACGGAGCGAGAGCGACGGCCGCGCGATCGACGCCTCGAGGATCCGCCGCGCCCCCGCGGGGCCGTGCTGCGCGATGAACCGCTCCGCCGCGCGGAGCGGCACTCCGTACCGCGCGGCGAGGTTCGCGGCGCCGTCTCCCGTCACCTTCGGGAAGCACGGGTCCCAGAGCTCGATCCACGATCCGTCGCTCCGCGGCAGCGCGCGCTCGGGGTCTCGCGGCTCCTCGGCCCGCGGCGGCGAGGTGCCGTCGGAGATGCGGCGGAGGATCGCGTTCACGAACCCCCGGGCGGCGGGGCGTCCCACGTCGGCCGCGAGCTCCACCGACGACGACACCGCCGCCCATCGCGGGATGCGGTCGAGGTGGAGGATCTGGTAGAGCCCGATCCGGAGCACGCGCATCACGTCGGGGTCCTGGTCGGCCGCCGGCCGCGCCATGCGGGGGCCGAGCACGTGGTCGAGCTGGATCTCCGTGCGGAGGACGCCCTGCACGAGCTCCCACGCGAGGTCGAAGTCGCGCGGGTCGGCGCCGCCGCCCTGGCGGTCGATCGCCGCGTCGAGGGCGTCGCGGGCGAGGAGCGACTCCTCGTCCACGCGCCAGAGGGCCTCGAACGCGAGGTGCCGCGCGGCGCCGTCGGGGCCCGGCGCGCCGGAGCTCAACGGAGCGCCGTGTAGATGCGGTGCACGTCGTCGTGGTCGTCGAGCGCCTCGAGGAACGCCTCGACCTCGGTCCGCTGCTCCGGCGAGAGCTGGACGGGCTCCTTCGCGACGTACCCGATCTCGCTCGCCGTGACCGACCATCCGTTGTCGCGGAGGTGCTTCGTCACCGCGTCGAGGTCCGTGCGGTCGGTGAAGAACCGCGCGCCCGTGTGGCCTTCGGTCTGCTGCTCGAGCGGTTCCACGTTCTGGGCCCCGGCCTCGATCGCCACGCCCTCGATGTCGATCCCCGCGCCGCCGGTCGTCGCCTCGATGATCCCGACGTGCTCGAAGAAGAAGCCGACCTTCGACCCGAGCTGGCCGTCCTTGAAGAGGTTCCGCATGTCCGGCGCGGTGCGGTTCCGGTTGTCGGTCATGCACTCGACGATCACCGGCACCTTGTGCGGCGTGAAGCCCTCGAACGTGACGAGCTCCATGTCGCCCTTCGGGCCGAGCTGCCCGGAGCCCTTCATGATCGCGCGCTTGATCGTGTCGTTCGGGACGGACTGCTTCCGCGCCGCCTCGACCGCCACGCCGAGCTTCGCGTTCATCGTGGGGTCGGGAACGCCCGTCCCCGCCGCGACGGTGATCTCGCGGATCAGCTTGGTGAAGATCTTCCCGCGCTTCGCGCCGTTGATCTCGCGGTTCTTCTGAAGCCACTGACGGCCCATGCGAACGGTCCTCCGGGTCCGGCCTGCCGCCGGGCCCCGCAGTCTGCCCGGAACGCCGCCGTCGCGCGACGGGAGCCCGAGCTGAGATTTCGTCTCAGCAGACCCGATTCCCCCCGGAAGGGCTTTCGCTGTCCCCTCGGGTGGGACGTAAGAGAGAACGGGACGGACGGAATGCCCGGCACGAGCCGTGCATCCCTCTCCGTCATGACCACCCACGTGCCGACCGACCTCCGCGACCCCGACACGCTGCGCAAGGCCTACGAGGCTCACTCGAAGGCCCTCTACAACCTTGCGTACCGGCTGGTGGGCGACCGCCAGTGGGCGGAGGATCTCCTCCAGGAGACGTTCGTCCGGGCCTACACCCGGGCGGACACGTTCCGCGAGGGCGGCCAGGTCTCGACCTGGCTCTACCGGATCTGCATGAACCTCTGCTACGACCACCTGCGGGCGCAGAAGTACCGCCAGGCGGCGTCGCTCGACGCGCCGGCGCCGGCCGCGGCGTCGGCCGACGGATCGACGACCGCGTTCGGCGCCACGCTCCCCTCGAACGAGAAAGAGACGGCCGCCGTCGCGGAGGACCGCGACGCGACCTCGACCGTGCGCCGCCTGATCGACGAGCTCCCCGAGCGCGAGCGGTCGGTGGTGCTCCTGCGCCAGTACCACGACATGACGTTCGACGAGATCGGGGAAGTCCTCGGCCTCACCGCGCGGACGGCGCAGAACTGCCTGCGCCGCGCCCGCGAGAAACTCTACTTCGGCCTGAAGCAGCAGGGGCTCGCCCCTGCCGTCTGAGCGATCCGTCTGAGCCGCCCCCCACGGAGAGACCCCGCCACGATGCGCTGTTCCAAGGTGACCCGGATGATCGACGACCATGCCGACGGGCTGCTGCCCGCCGACCTGGCCGTGTCGGTCCGCGACCACGTCGAGCGGTGCGCGGAATGCCGCGACCTCGCCATCGGCGCGAAGGTCGCGAGCGACTCGCTCGCGCGCTGGGAGACGGCCGACCCGGCCGACGGACCGTCGGCGGAGTGCTTCGACCGCATCCTCGCGCGGATCGACGCGCTGCCGGTGACCGCGACGGAGCGCGCCGCCGTGCGCGAGCGGCCGGTGTTCCGGCTCCTCCGCAGGTGGGCGATGCCCGCGGGCATCGCCGCGGCCGCGGCGTTCGTGATCGGCATCTCCACCGGGGGCGCGGTCACGCCCGCGCGGTCCGCGCCGTCGGCGTCCGTCGCCGCGAACCCCGTCACCCGCGTCGCCGACCCCGACGACGCAGGCGTCCGCAGGAAGACGCGCTTCCCCGTCCGTCCGCCGACGGAACTCGGCATGCCCGCGGGGTACCAGGACCCTCTCGTCCCCGCCCCGCGCTGAACCGCCCGAACCGAACCCACGACACGTGACGCGCCGCCCCCCCCTCCGCCAGATCGTCTCCCGCGCCGCAGCCGGCGCCGTGCTGTGCGTTTCCTCCGCCATCGCCTCGGCGCAGGACGCCGGCCCCGGCGCCCCGAAGGCGCCCGCCGCCGGGCCGCGCGCGCAGGACCCGTCGCACGTGGAGGAGCGCACGCGGAAGATCGAGGAGACGGCCGCGCCGGCCGTCTGCACGGTCACCGCGATCTCGGAGCAGGTCGGCCTGCCGAAGCTCCGGCTGCCGGGGCTCATCATCGCGCCGCTCCCGCACCGCGGGCCGCAGCAGACCGAGGCGACCGCGTTCTACGTGTCGCAGGACGGGCACATCGTCACCACGTGGGACGCGGTGCTCGGCGCATCGCGGTTCGAGGTCCGCTTCGCCGACGGCTCGGTGCGCGACGCGCGTCTGCTCGGCGGCGACGAGCCGTTCCGCCTCGCGGTGCTCCGCACGATGCCGCCGCGCGACGGCGCGACGCTCGACGACGCGGGATACCTCGCCCCGGGCGCGTCCGCCTTCGGCTGGCTCCTCGGCGCCGCGGAGGAGCGCGGCCCCGCCGCCGCGCAGCTCACGACCGTCCGCGCGGCCGACGAGTCGGCGGGCGTCTACGACCGCTACCTCTTCGCCCCCCTCGCGCTCCGCACCGGCGGCGCAGGGAGCCCCCTCCTCGCCGGCGACGGACGGCTGCTCGGAATCGCCGTCGGATCGTGCGCGCCGAACGCGGCCGCGGGGGCCGACACGCAGCCACAGCGCCGCGCGACGCTCTTCGTCCGCGGGAGCGACGTGATGCGCGCGGTCGCGGAGATCGCGTCCGTCGGCCGCGTGCGCCGCGCCCGTCTCGGTGTGATGCTCGACGGTTCGTCGTCGCGCGTGGACCAGCTCCTTCCGGGGAGCCCGGCCGAGCGCGCGGGACTCCGCGAGGGCGACGTCGTCACCCGCATCGGCGACGTTCCGGTCGAGACGGCGGCCGACGTCACGCGCACGCTGCTCCGCCGCGTCCCGGGCGAGACGGTGGACGTGGCCATCCGCCGCGGCGCCGCCGAGGTCACGCAGAAGGTCGTGCTCGCGGAGGCCGACCTCCCGGAGCTCCCGACCACGGCGCCCGTGCCGGGCCTCGTGCTCGAAGTCGGCTACGCCGATGCCGCGCTCCGCGGCGACGCGCCGGCCGCGCCGAACGTCACCATCGCCGAGATCGACCCCGAAGGCCCCTGGGCCCGCGCGGGCGCCCAGCCCGGCGACCGCGTCCTCAGCATCGACGGCGGCGAGGCCCGCCGCTACCTCGCGCGCCACCGGATCCGCCCCGCCGACCTGCCGCCCGCGACCCTCCTCGTCCGCCGCGGCGACGACCTCGTCACGCTGACGCCCCGCCGCTGATCGGGGGGCTCGCGCGTCGCAGGCGATCGGCGTCGTCCCGAAACAAGTGACACACTTGGCCGCGATGCAGCGAGTCGGCTGCAAGGCGGGCGAGCGGCGCCAACTCAACGGAGAGAGTTGCGGCGCGAGCCCAACGCAGCAGACGGCCGATGCATCGCGGCAGCTTGCTGGCGCGCGGCTTGCGAGCCTGGACCGCTGGATCCGCATCGAAGGAACGCCGCAAGCCGCGTGACGAAGTGTGTCAGTTGTTTCGGGACGACGCCATAGTCTCGGCGGATGGCCGACGGTCCCGCTCCGGACGAACCGCAGGAAGGCGCGAGCGCCCTCGTGGTCGTCGTTCCCGAGGCCGAGGCGGCGGTCGGGGCGGTACGCGCGGCGCGCGATCCCTCGGCGGCGGCGGGGATGCCGGCGCACGTGACGGTGCTCTTCCCGTTCGTCCCCGAATCGGCCTGGGACGCCGCGGCCGAGGCGCGGACGGCCCTCGTCGTCTCGCGTTTCGCGGCGTTCGACGCGCGGTTCCGGGGGACGGCGCGGTTCCCCGGCACGGCGTGGCTGAAGCCGTCGCCGGCCGCGGCGTTCCGGGACCTCACGAACGCGCTCTCAGGCGCGTTCCCCGCGTACCCGCCCTTCGGCGGCGCCCACGCCGAGGTCGTCCCCCACCTCACGGTCGCGCACGGAAGCGACGCCGATCTCGCGGCCGCGGAGGCGGCGGTCGCTTCGACGGATGTCGAAGCGAGGGTCTCCCGCGTGACGCGCTTCGTGCTCCGCGGCGGCCGGTGGACGCAGGACTCCGCGTTCCCGCTCGCGACGGACGCCCGCCCTGCGGCGTCGGAGGACCCGCGCACCGCGGGCCTCTCGTCGCTCTGCACCGTGATGGAGCGCCTCCGCGCCCGCGACGGCTGCCCGTGGGACCGCGAGCAGACGCTCGCGACGCTCTGGCCCTACCTCCGCGAGGAGCTCGACGAGGCCGCGCACGCGGCGGCGGCGGCGGAGCGGGGCGACGGCGACCCCGACGAGGTGCGCGAGGAGCTCGGCGACCTCCTCTTCAACGTGATCTTCGCGGCGGAGACGGCGCGCGAGCGCGGCTGGTTCTCCATCGCGGACGTCATCGCCGGGGCCGAGGCGAAGATCCGCCGCCGCCACCCGCACATCTTCGGCGGGCTCTCCGCGCGCTCGCCGGAGGAGGTCGAGCGGATCTGGGCGGCCGTGAAGGCCGAGGAGAGGGCGGAGAAGGAGCGCCGGCGCGCCCGGAAGGCCGCCGCCGGGAGACCGAACGCATGATGATCGCGCTGCTCGTCCTCGGAGTGCTCGTCGCGGCCGTCGCCGCGGGGTTCGTCACGCTCTCCGCGCAGGGCCGGAAGATCCCGCCCGACCACACGGCGGCCGCGGAGATCGCGATCCGCCGCGCGCAGCGCGAGGTGTGGGAGCGGGTCCGCGACTTCGCCGCGTGGCACACGTGGGCGCCGGGCGTGAAGTCGGTCGAGACCGGGCGGTCGTCCGACGGCCGCGAGCGTGTCGTGCTGCGGATGGGCCGCCACGCGGTCCCGCTGGTCGTCGAGCGCGAGGAGCGGCTCCGCCGGCTCGTCACGCGCATCGACGACGCGACGCTCCCGTTCGGCGGGACGTGGACGTGGACGTTCTCGACCGACGGCGGCGCGTGCCGCGTGCGCATCGAGGAGGAGGGCGTGATCCGCTCGCCGGTCCTCCGCGCGCTCGCGAAGCAGGTGCTCGGCTACGACGCGACGATCAAGGCGCACCTGAAGGCGCTGTCCGAGTCGTTCAGGTGAGTCGCTCGCGGTAGGCGCGCACCGCGCCCGCGAGACCGAGCTCCAGTGCGTCGGCCACGAGCGCGTGGCCGATCGACACCTCGAGCACACCCGGGACCGCGCGGAGGAACGGCCGCAGGTTCTCGAGGTTGAGGTCATGCCCCGCGTTCACCCCGAGCCCTGCGGCGCGCGCCGCGGCGGCGGTCGCGGCGTACGGCGCGAGGGACGCATCGCCTCGTCCTTCGGCGAACGCCCGGGCGTATCCCTCGGTGTAGATCTCGACGCGGTCGGCGCCGGCGTCGCGCGCGCGCGCGGGCGCCGCGGGGTCGGGATCCACGAAGAGGCTCGAACGGATCCCGAGCGCGCGCAGTTCGGCGAGCACGGAGCGGAGCCGCGCGCCGTCGCGCGCGAGGTCCCATCCGTGGTCCGACGTCGCCTGGCCCGGCGCGTCCGGCACGAGCGTGCACTGGTGCGGCCGCGTCTCGCGCACGAGGTCCATGAACGGGCCCTCGAACGGGTTCCCCTCGATGTTGAACTCCACGCGCGGTGCGCCGCGGAGCATCGCCGCGAGCTCGCGCACGTCGCTCCTGCGGACGTGCCGCTCGTCGGGCCGCGGGTGCACGGTGATGCCGTCGGCCCCGGCGTCCACCGCGATCCGCGCGAACTTCGGGACCGACGGGATGCCGACCGTGCGCTGGTTTCGGAGCAGCGCGATCTTGTTCACGTTGACGGAGAGCGCGGTCACGGGCCCATCTTTCGTGCGCGGCGTCACTTCCCCGCGGAAATCGCGGCGTCGTCCCATCCTGCAAGCAGATCAACCGTGCGAGGCGACCAGCCGCGCGTAGAGCGCCTCCGTGTCGCGGCAGAGCCGCTCGGCCGAGAACCTCGCCCGGGCGTGCTCCCGCGCGGCGCGGCCCATGGACTCGCGGCGCCCGCGGTCGCGGAGGAGCGAGACGACGTGCGCCGCGAGCGCCGCGGCGTCGCCGTGCGCCGCGAGGAGCCCGGACTTCCCGTCGAGCACCACGCTCGGCACGCCGCCGACCGACGTGGCGACCGCGGGGACGCCCGCGGCGGCGGCCTCGATCAGCGCGACCGGAGTCCCCTCGCGGCGGCTCGTGAGGAACGCGAGTTCGACGTCGGCGAGGAGCGACGCCATGTCGTCCCGCCATCCGATGAACCGCGCGCCCGGAGGCGCCGCCGCCTCGGCCGCGGCCCTCTCCGGACCGTCTCCGGCCACGACCAGCACCGCGTCGGGCACGGCGTCGCGCACGAGCTTCCACGCGGCCATCGCGAGCGGGAGGTCCTTCACCGGCGCCAGGCGCGCGCTCCACGCGACGATCGGGGCGCGGCCCGCCGCGAGCTCCGCGCGGAGCTTCCCGCGGTGCTTCGACGCGCCGAGGAACGGTTCGAGCGGCAACCCGACGGGGATCACGTCGATCCGCTCGCGCGGCGCGATGCGGTGCACCTCCGCGAGTTCCCGGGCGATCTCGCCGGACACGGCGACGATCCCGTCGGTCCGCGCGGCGAGCGCCCGTTCCGCCCGCACCAGCGCGGAGGAGACGAAGCCTCCGAAGTACCCGTCCAGCACGTGGCCGTGGAACGTGTGCACGGAGAGCGGCACCCTTTCCGCCCGCGCGGCGATGCGTCCGAGGAGGCCGGCCTTCGACGTGTGCGTGTGGACGAGGTGCGGACGCGCGTCGCGGATCAGGGCGCGGATCTCGCGGAGCGCGCGGATGTCCCGGAGCGGCTTCACCGAGCGCGCGAGCGACGGGATGCGGCGCACCTCGGCGCCGTGCGCCGCGATCCACGCCGCGGCCTCGGCCTCGCCGTCCTCGACCACGCCCGCCGCGAGCGTCGTCTCCGCCGTGCGCACGCCGCCCGAGAGCACGAGGACGTGCCGCGACGGGCCGCCGACGTTCATGCGCGTCACGATCCGCAGGACGCGGAGGCGCTCCTTCCCGCCGGTCATCGGTCACTCGCCCCGGGGCGCGCGGCGCGCCGCCTTGACCGCGCTCCGCCGCTTCTTCGATTCCACGCGGCGCACCTTCGACGACCGCGTCGGCTTCGTGGCCCGCCGCGGGCGCGGGACGCGGAGCGCCCAGTCGAGGAGCTCCCGCATCCGCTCGAAGGCCGCCTCGACGTTCCGCTCGCGCTGCCTCGACTCCTGGCAGGTGACGACGAGCCGCCCCGCCGCGTCGAGCCGCGACGCGAGCTTCGCCCGCACGCGGTCGAGGTCGCCGGGGTGCAGCCCGAGCGCGCCGAGGGGGAGCCGCGCGATCACCTTCGTCTCGACCTTGTTCACGTTCTGCCCGCCCGGTCCGCCGCTCCGCGCGAAGTCGAGTTCGACCGCGTGCACGGGGAACCGGAGGCCGGGGCGGATGTCGCGTACGTCGCGCATGTCCGGAGTGTCCCCGACGGCGACCCGCCCCGCGCTCACTTCCCCGCCCGCGGATTCCGATCCTCGAAGAGCCGGGATCCTCCGGCAGGAGCGCAGCATGGCCGACTCGACCGCCGAGATCTCCCCCGACGAGGTGGGCGTCCGCCTGCCGAGGCCGTGGCAGGACTTCCGCGCCGCGGCGCCGCGCATGCTCGCGCTCGCGGAACGCTGCGTGCGGCACGCGGTGGCGCACGACTCCCGCGCGGCGTCGGTCCGCGTCGCGTCGATCGACGCGGCGGGGATCGCGTCGGCGGCCTACGGCTGGGCGCTCGCCGAGCGCGGCGCGATGCCCTCGTCGGCGACGCCGGTCCAGTGGATGCTCCGCCGCGCCATCGAGCTCGTGGACGAGCGCCTCGAGGCCGCCGACGCGCACGGCGCGCGACGCCCCCCGGCGCCCGCCGAGGAGCGGCTCCGCGCGATGGGCGTGCTCGACGACGAGTCCGAGCGCGCGCGGTGGCTCGACCTCGCGGCCGCGGAGTGCGAGATGACGGGCGAGATCGGGGCGGGCGCGACGGCGACCCGCGACACGGCCCGCCTCGTCGCCGTGGAGGAGGAGATCCAGCGCCTCCCGGAGCGGCGCCGGCGCGTCGTCGAACTCCGCCTGCTCGACGACCTCACGACCGAGGACGCCGCGTTCCTCCTCGAGATGACCGAGGACGAGGTCCGCCGCGAGCTCGCGTCGGCGCTGAAGGCGATCCGCCTCGGCGTGGCGCGCTGATCGCGCGACGCGTCACGCCTTCTTGCGGAGGCGCTGCTTCGCCGCGGCGGCGGTGCGTTCGCGGTCCGGCGCGGCGACCTCGAGGACCTGGTGCGCGCTCTCCTCGATCGCCTTCTCGGTGACGTCCACGAACTTGATCCCGTGCTTCGCGAACAGGCGGCGGGACCACGCGACCTCCTCGCGCACCTGCTCCTCGTCGTCGTAGTCCATCTGCCGCCCGGGGGCGAGGTACTCGAGGCGCGAGCGGCGCACGTCGGTGAGCCGCCGGGGGTCGAGGATCAGGCCCACGAGCTTCGACTTCGGGAGTTCGAGCACCTCGCGCGCGACGGTCTGCCCGTGGACGAGCGGCACGTTCCCGACGCGCCACCCTTCGAGCGCGAGGTAGACCGAGAGCGGCGTCTTCCCCGTGCGCGAGAGCCCGAGCAGCACGAAGTCGGCGTGGCGGAGCCCCTCGACGTGCTTCCCGTCGTCGTGCATCACGGCGTACTCCACGGCGTCGATGCGGCGGAAGTAGTCCTCGTCGATCCGGTGGAGGAGCCCCGGCTGCTCCTGCGCCTTCGCGCTGAGGAAGTCCGAGAGCGCGCTCAGGAGCGGGCCGAGCAGGTCCAGCGTCGGGATGCCTGCGGCGCGGCACTCGTCCACGACCATGGCGCGGAGCGGCGTGGCGGCGAACGTGTAGGCGATCAGCGTCGTGCCGCCGACCGCGTCCTTCAGGATCGAACGGAGCTCGGAGAGGTGGAGCACGTTCGGGAAGCGCCGGATCTCGGCGTCGGTCCCGACGAACTGCTTCAGCGCGGCGCGGACGACGCGGGAGGCGGTGTCACCCGTGGCGTCGGAGAGGATGAAGATGCGGCGGGCGGGCGCCGCCATCACTCCTCGTCGCCGAGATCGGCGTCGTCGTCTTCGTCGTCGTCTTCATCATCGTCGTCGTCGTCGTCGTCCCAGTCGTCCTCGTCGTCGTCGAAGTCGTCGTCTTCCCAGTCCTCGTCGTCGTCCTCGTCCTCCTCGTCCTCCTCGATCTCCTCTTCCTCTTCGCCGATCTCCTCGTCTTCCTCGTCTTCGTCCTCTTCTTCGTCTTCGTCCTCCTCCGGCTCGTCCTCGTCGTCGGACATGGCGATTCCGGCCGCCGCGGAGCGGGGCGGAGTGACGCGGGAGCTGCGCGGGTCGGCGGGACGGGCGGACACGATCATCGCTTCCTCCGAGGGGACGCCCCGCGATGGCGGGGAGGCTGAAAGCTAACGCGCAGATCCCACGATTTCACGGACGCGCGGCGGGCCGGATCTGGTCCATCGCGGAGAGGTAGATCAGCAGCGCGCCGTCGCGGCCGTCGTCGCCGAGCGAGAGCGGTCCCGCGTCCTGCGGATCGTAGGCGCGCCAGCCGGTGGCCGACGCCGCGGCCGCGAGCACGCGGAACGCGCGCTCGAACAGTCCGCGCGCCGGCTCGCCGCGGTGGTCGAACGGAATCGTCACCCGCAGGAAGGTGCGCGCGAGGGTCACGAGCAGGCCCGCGGGATCGGCGAGGCGCACCACCGGGAGCACGCGCGCGCCCTGCGGAGGCGGGTCGTCGCGGCCGTCGGCGTCCCTGCCGTCGGCATCGCGCGGGGCGAGCGCCGCGTCCGTGCGGAGCACGGCCTCGAGCGCCCGGGCGCACTCGGGAAGGGCCGACGGTTCCGCCGCGCGCTCGGTGAAGCGCGGCAGCCGCGCGAGGAGCGCCTCGCCGGCGTCCTCGATGTCGGCCTCCGGAGCCGCGGGGATCAGATAGAGCTCGTAGCCCAAGCGCCCCGTTATCGCGCGCCGCGGGGCCCGCGTCAATGCGGCGCCGACACGCCGCGGTCCGGCGCCGGCGCTTCGTCAGCGCGGCGTCACGGCCGCCGCCGCTCGGTCACCACGACGTGCTCGCCCGCGAGCACGCCCGCGGTCACGATCCACTGCCCCTCGTGCTCGCCGCCGAGCACCACCGTGCGCTCGCCGATGGACTTCGTGTCGGTCTCCCACACGCGCACGACGTCCACGTTCCCCTTCCGCTGCACCGCGCCCTTGGGCACGAGACCCACGACGGACGTGGCGACCGGCACCTCGAGCGTGCCCGCGAGGTCGCGCTCGAGCCCCGGCGTCGGATCGAGCTGGATGACGAGCCGCTGCTGCCCCTCGGTGGCCTCCTCGAACGCGGCGACCACGCCGCCCGTGCGGCCGACGCCCGCCTCGATGTCCACCTCGACCTTCGCCCCGAGCGGCGCGAACTTCGCGACGGACCCGGTGGGCACGTCGGCGCGGAACACGAAGCTCGACGGGTCCGCGATGGTGACCACGGGCATCCCCTCGTCGAACGGCAGGAGGCCGAGCTCCGCGTAGAGGTCGAGGACCACGCCGTCCACCGGCGAGCGGAGCTTCATCGACGGGCGGAACGCTTCGAGGCGCTTCACCTCCTCGTCGGCCCCCCGGTCCTTCGCGGCCTGGATGTCGTCGTCGAGGCGCTTCTCGTAGTACTCGACGAGGATGTCGCCCTTCTTCACCTCGTCGCCCTGCTCCTTCAGGATCTTCACGCACGGGTACCGGAACCCGACCGGCGCGCGGACGGGCACGAAGCCGCCGCCGTGCACGCGGCCCGGGAACGAGCGGCGCTCGGCGCGCTCGAACGGCAGGACCTTCTCGAGGCGCTCGCCGGGGCGGAGGTCCGACGGGCGCGGATCCTCCTCGTCGGGCGCGGCGCCGCCGCCGCGCGAGGGATCGCCTTCGTCGGGCGTGTTCATCCACCGGGCGACGAGATAGGACCCGCCGCCGAAGACGAGCAGCATCGCCACGAACAGCGCGGCCCGGGACGACGCCTTCATTGCAGCCACTCCGGGTTCTCGGACGCGGTCCACTCGACGACCTGCCACGCCTCGCGCACCGCGGCGAGGTAGTCCGGGCGCCGGAGGGTGATCTCGCGGTCCCCGGTGCGCTCCGACGTGCCGCGGCGCGCGGCGCGCTCGGCCTGCGCCACGGTGTGGAAGACGATCGCGAAGTCCACGGGCCCCGGCACGCGGAGCGGCGCGGCGCCCGCGCGGTCCTGCAGCGCCTGGAGGACGCCGAGGCGGATCTCCCCCTCGGTCACCGCGGGCGGCTTCAGGATCGCCGCCCGCGGACCGACCGCGCGCTTCACCGGCACGGTGACGAGGTGCGCCCCGATGTCCGCCTTCGCCTCGCGGCAGGCCGCCTCGTCGCCGGAGAGGAAGATCGCGGGCACGCCGAAGTGCCCCGCCAGCGCGGCGTTGATCGCCGCCTCGCCGAACACCTTCCCGTTCACGCGCACCTCGTGGATCACGGATCCGACCCAGGTGTGCGGCAGCACGGCGCCCTGCGTCCCCGCCCGCGCGTGGTAGCCCACGTACATCGCGGCGTGGAACGAGTCGTCGAGCCCCTCGCTCTGGCAGAGCGTCTTGCTCGACGCCGGGCCGAGGATCACGTCGCAGCCCGCGGGGAACTTCTCGAGGAGCAGGTTCCGCATGGTCCCGTGCCCGTCGCAGACGCGCACGTAGCTCACCTCGTCGTTCGAGAGCGCCGCGCCCACCGCGGCGACGACGTCGCGCGTCAGGAACTCGCGGCCCCGCGCGTAGTCGCTCTTCCCGGGGAGGAGCTGGTCGCCGTGGACGATGCCCGTGGCGCCTTCCATGTCCACGCTGACGAAGATGCGGAGTCCCATCGTGGTGCCTTCTCCCTCCGCGCTCAGCGGAGCAACCGGTATCGCTCGACGACGGGACCCTGCGCGGTGTCGCACGCGAGGAAGAGGCGGCCGCCCGCGAGGACCGCGTGCGGACGGTGGCGCTCTCCCGGCAGCGTGGCGCGGGAGCCGGGGATCTCCGCGCCCGCCGCGTCGTAGAGCACGCGGTGCACGGTGCCCGCGCCCGTCACGTTGTTCGTGGGGACCACGTAGTGCAGGATCACCACGTCGGCCACGTCGTCGAACGCGACCCCCGTCGGGTGCGTCTCCACGAGCACCGGGTCGGCCACCGGGACGGCGTCGGCGCCGACGGTGACCCAGCCCTCGGTGAAGCGCTGGCGGTGGAGGTCGCTCGGCTGGCCGAAGAGCGTCGTGTCCGGCGTCCAGAGCTCGAACTGCATCGTGTCGGTGCGCCACACGCAGCCCGACCCGCGGAACTGCGGATGCGCGCCCTGCCCGATCGGCACGGTGCCGAACGGGAGGAACGTCTCCGAGTCGATCAGGTGCACGACGTGCCCGCCCGCGCCGTCGTGGCGGCCGACGGAGATCGTGAGCTGGTCCGTCGCGAGGAAGTGGTCGAGCGTGCTCGACGTGGCGGTGCTCGTGAGCGACTGGAAGCCCGTGCGGACGAGGTTGTCCGCGCGGAACTGCATCACGGCGAGGTCCTTCCCCGACTGCGAGTTGATGGAGAGGACGTGGTGCTGGTCCGCGTAGACGAGGCGGTGCCCGTCGATGGTCTCCCCCGGCGGGAGGTCGGCATCGGTCGCGAGGTCGGTCGGCCCGGCGTCGCCCTGGATCGGGTCGAGGTTGATGTCGAAGCGCTGCCCCTGGACCTTTCCGGCGGCGCCGCTCGTCACGAAGAGGAACTGCCCGTCGAAGTCGATCCGGCAGCCGACGCCGCCGTAGGGGACCTGCAGGTACCGGTCCACGTCGCGCACGGTGAGCGCCACGCCGGGCGGGTTCTCGAGGGCGAAGTACTCGGTGCCGTAGCCGCGGAACGGGATGACCTTCACGCGGCCCTTGAAGCGCCCCTCGGGCGGGCCGGAGTCCTGGTAGCCGATCCGGTAGCCGTAGGTGCCGTCGAGGAACGCGCCGAAGGCGTTCCCGACGGAGCCCTTCCGAGACGCGCGCTGCGGCGGGAGGTTGGTCGCGGGGAGTCCGACGGGGCGGTACTGCGCGATGTTCGGCGCGGTGCCGGAGACGCGCTGCACGGTGCACTGGCTCCCGTCGCTCTCCTGCAGGTCCACGTTCACGTCGGTCGAGGTCTCGTCGCCCGAGAACGGGATCGAGAGCTCGCGGTCCACCATGAACTTCCCCCGCGCCTCGGAGGCCACGGTGGAGTTCGTGCGGATCACGATCTCGTAGAGCCCGGTCTCCGGCACGGCGAACCCGCGGAAGTAGACGGTGTCCCTCCCGGGCACGTGCGACTGCGTGAGGTGCTCCTGCGGCACGGCGATCTCGTCGCCGTCGGGGCCGAAGAGCTTGACCGACTGGAAGCTGATGGGCCGGAGCTTGGTGCCTCCGGAGAGCCGGAGCTTCAGCCGGGGGCGCCCGCCCTTCACGATGGGCGAACGGATGCGGATCGGCTCGCCGGGAGGGACGTCTCCGCCGATCGCCTGGCGGGGGCCGATCAGGATGGCCACGTCGGGCATCGGAACGGTGGGCATCGGAACGGCGGGCATCGGAACGGCCGCCCGGGCCGGCGCCGACCGGAACGCGACCGCGCACCCGGCGGCGGCGAGCGCGGCGAGCGCGGCGCGGCGGGGGGTCGTGCTGGCGTTCATGGCGGCGGAGGGGGTCCACCGGGGGCCCGGCTTCATGGGTTCGATGGTACCCCGCGACGCCCGGACCGTGACGGTTCGACTCCGGCCCGGGCCCGGGTAGCCTCGCCCGGATGAAACCCTCGCCCGCCCGGTTCCTCGTCGCGGCCCCCGTCGCCCTCGCGGCGGCCGCTCTCTGCCTGACAGGCTGCGCCGCGGCGATCGGCGCCCGCGCGGGGCTCTCCGACCGCGCCGAGGCGCTCGGGAAGCGCCAACTCGCGCTGATCGAGCAGCTCCGCGTGCGGGCCGACGCCCTCCAGGCCGCCCCGCAGACCCCCGAGACCGCCGCCCGGTTCCAGGAGTCGAAGACGCTCGCCCTCGCCGTGTGGGCCGTCGGCCAGGCCACGAAGGCCGCCTCGCGCTGCGGAAACGCCGAGGAGCTCGCGGAGCTCGAGGACGCGACCATGCGCCTCGCCCAGCGGATCGGCGACGAGTAGCGGTTTCCCGCACCGCGGCGCGGCTACGATCCGTCTCACTCCCCCGGAGACCCGCATGCAGACCGTCGCCCGACTCGCCGCCGCAGCCGTGTTCGCCCTGATCGCCGCGTTCGCGTGCCTCGGGGCCCCCGCGGCAGCCCAGGACGGCGCGGCGCCGAAGATCGACTGGCGGAAGGACGTCGCCGCGGCCATCGCGTCGGGCAAGACGTCCGGGAAACCGGTGATGGTGTGCATCAACGTCTCCCTCGTGGACGGGAAGAAGGAGGAGGACTCCGCCGTCCGCGCGCTCCGCGAGGTGATCTACCGCGACCCCCGCGTGGTGCTCGAGTCGCGCGGGTTCGAGTGCGCGCTGATCCGGAAGGACGAGGGCGCCGGCGACTACGACCCGCTCCGCGCGCTCGGGATCGAGGGCCGGCTCATCTCGCCGCAGCACATCTTCCTCTCGGCCGACGGCACCCGCGTGGTCCTCCGCCGCGAGTACTGGCCCCACGGGCCGGGCGAGAAGGGCGTCGAGGCGATGCTCGCGATGATGGCCGAGGCGAAGACCGACCCGGGGAAGGACGCCGCCGCGGGCGCGGCGGCCGACGGGCCGCCGGAGGACGCCGAAGGCCGCGCGAAGTGGATCGCGGAGCGCATCCGCGAGGTCGGCGGCGAGCAGGCGCTCCGCGACAAGGCCCTCGCCCGCCTCGTGAAGCACGACAAGGACGGCGACTGCGTGACGCCGCTCGTCGCGCTCCTCCCGCTGCACCAGGCGAACACGAGCACGCTCCGCGCGATCGTCCGCGCGCTCGGGAAGGACGGGCTCGCCGCGGCGGCGCTCCCGCTCGCCGAGCAGTTGAAGCACAAGGAGGTCACGATCCGGGCGAACGCGGCCGTGAGCCTCGAGTACGTCGGGAGCCGCGACAAGAAGGCCGTCGCCGCGATGCTCGCGCGCGCGGCGGCGGAGAAGGACGAGGGCG
The DNA here is from genome assembly GCA_022072415.1 of Planctomycetota bacterium. GTDB lineage: Bacteria > Planctomycetota > JAJSAM01 > JAJSAM01 > JAJVHW01 > JAJVHW01. The sequence continues at coordinate 7,534 of JAJVHW010000016.1, read as the reverse complement.
TCGCGAACCACCTCTGGCGCGCGCTCGGGCGCTGCGGCGTCGAGGACCCGAAGGTCCGCGGCGCGCTCGTCGAGCACGCCGGCGGCGCGAAGAGCGAGTTCGCGTCGTTCGGGCCGCTCATCGGCCTCGCCTACCTCGAGAAGGACGAGAAGGCGATGCGCGAGGTGGAGAAGATCCTCGGCCAGCTCGGCATGCCGGGCGGCGGCCGGAGGAGCGGTCCGAGCAACACCATCAAGCGCGGCGTCGCGTCGTGGACGCTCGCGTCGATCGGAGACGCGAAGAGCGGGAAGTTCGTCCGCGCCGAGCTCCTCGAGCCCCTGGACAACATGCGGGCGTTCTGGGTCGATCCCCTCCGGGTCTTCTGGCGCACGACGGCCGAGGTCTGCGAGGGCGCGAAGGAGAAGCTCCCCGAGGTCGAGCAGGGCGTGCGCGGGATCGTCGCGTTCTCCCGGAACCCGCAGTTCGGCGGCGGGGCCGAAGGCGACGCTCCGGAGCCGAAGAAGCTGATGGACGAGGCCCGCGCGAAGCGCGACCGGACGGCCTTCACGCCGAGGGGCGACGACCTCCTCGGCGAGGGCGAGTGAGGAATCTCTCCGCGCCGCCGCGGCGGCGCGCGACGATCCGCGGGTGACGCAACAGAAGCAGTCTCCCCTGGCGGACCTCAAGGTGGACACGGCGAACCTCCATCGCGAGGACGTCTTCACCGATCTCGGCGCCGCCACGATCCGGCGCCTCCTTCCCGTGAAGCCCGACGGGAGCGACGACCCGACGCGCCCCCCGATCTTCGTGGGCGCCACCCAGGTGATGTCGCAGGCCGGGCCCCTCCCGATCTCCTGCGAGATCGAGGCGAAGGACCTCGTCGAGGCCGCGGCGAAGTTCCCCGACGCGATCCGCGCGGCCCTCGAGCAGATGATCGAGGAGGCCCGCGAGATGCAGCGGCGCGAGGCCACGCGGCTCGTCGTCCCCGGGCAGATGCCGGGCGGCGGCCTCCCCCCCGCCGGCGGCGGGAACCCCTTCTCGCTCCGGTAGCGGACGCTTCGTGGCGAGGCGTCGGAAGCGGCGCGCGGGGGCTCCCGGCGCGGCCGGGCGCGTGGGGCGGGCGATCACCGACGTCGCCGCGATCCCGAAGCGGATCGACGACCGCGTGCGCCCGTTCGCGCAGGCCGCTGGATGGGCCGGCATCGCGGCGCTCGCCGCGTGCCTCGCGCTCCGGGGCGCGTCCGCCGACGCGTGGCCGTTCGGGCTCGGGCCCTCGGACTTCCCCGTGTGCGTGACGGTGTCGCTCGTGGCCGCGAGCCTCCTCGGCTGGTCCTTCATGCAGGAAGGTCAGGCGCGGATCGAGCGCGCGGTCGGACGCGGCGCCTCGCTGGCGCTCTTCGTGTTCGCGCCGCTCGCCGCGGCCGCCGCGGGATGGATCGAGCACCGCTCCGAGCTCCCGGACGAGACCCGCCGCGCGTGGTCGGCGGCGTTCGCGGCCGCGCGGTGGTACGCGCCGGCGGTCGTCGCCGCGGGGCTCGTCGCGTTCTTCGTCCGCGGGACCCGCGTCCGCGCGCTCCGCACGGCGTGGCGCGCGACGCTCGCCCTGCCCTACGCCGCGCTGCTCGCGGCGCTCGTCTTCGGCGTGCGGCTCCCCTGGGTCGGCGACGAACTCCGCGCCGCGCTCGGCGAGACGCTCGGGTCCCTGGGGACGGGCGCGGTCGCGCTGCAGATCGTGCTCGCGTGGTTCGTCGGGGGGACCGGGTGACGCCGCACGCCGTCGCCAGGCTGCGCGCCGAGCGGCTCGCGCGGAGCACCCGTCCGTACACGGCGCGGGGCGCGGGGAGCGCGCGCTGCGGCCGGTGCCGCCTGGCGGATGCGCACTGCATCTGCGCGGAGATGCCGCGGCCGGACGCGCTGCCCGCCGCGCGCGCCGCGATCTGCCTCCTCATGCACGGCGAGGAGTCGATGCGCCCGAGCAACACCGGCTGGCTCGTCGCCGACGTGCTGCCCTCGACCGCGTGCTTCGAGTGGTCGCGGACCGCGCCCGGCCCGGCGCTGCTCGCGCTCCTCGCCGACCCGTCGCGGAGCCCGGTCGTGGTGTTCCCCGCCGACGACTGCGCGCCGGAACGCGTCGTCGCGGGCGCGCCGCGCGATCCCGCGCGGCCGCCGCTCTTCGTGATCCTCGACGGCACCTGGGCCGAGGCGCGGAAGATGTTCCGGAAGAGCGCGTACCTCGCGTCGCTCCCGGTCCTCGCGCTCGATCCCGCGGAGCCGTCGCGCTACGGGCTCCGGCGCACGCCGGACGCGGGGAGTCTCTGCACGGCGGAGGTGGCGGCGTCCTGCCTGCGCCTCTCCGGCGACGGGGCGCACGCCGACGCGCTCGGCGGATGGCTCGCGGCGTTCGTCGCGGCGACCCGGCGGCACCGCGGCCTCGGGTGATCATTTCCGTGCGCGGCGCGGCCCCTGCGATCCAATGTCGCGCCATGAAGACACTCCTAGCCGCCGCCGCATGCCTCCTCGTCGCCTCCTGCACGTCGCCCGACGGCAACGGAGGAGAGACGGTGATCGACGCCACCGAGGGCGCGCAGTCCGTCACGCTCCCGACCGGGCGCACGCTCGCGGTCCGCATGAAGGGCAACGCGACGACGGGCTTCACATGGACCTGCGACGCCTCCGGCGCGCCGGGCGTCACCCCCGTCGGCACGCCCGACTACGTGTCGGACATGTCCGCGCCGGGCATGACCGGCGTCGGGGGAACGTGGATCTTCCGCTTCCGCGCCGCCACGGCGGGCAAGGGCGAGCTCAAGTTCGCGTACGCCCGGGGGTGGGAGCGCGACGTTCCGCCGATCAAGTCGTCTGCGGTCACGGTCACCGTTCAGTAGCGCGCCGCGGGCTGGTACCCTGCGGTCATGCCCACGAAGCCCGGTGCCCGGCGGAAGCGCGAGTCCGTCCTCCTCGGAGTCGGACTCGACGGCGACGACGGCCACAAGCGCGTCACGAAGGCCCGCGACGCGGTCGTCGTCGGCGGCTCCAGGGAGACCCACGAGCTCATGCAGGAGCACGTGGTGAAGTTCAACGAAGAGCTGGACCGGCGCGGGAAGCGCCTCGCCGACGTGACGCACCCCGAAGAGCTCCGCGAGATCGCGGCGCGGGCCGGGATGATCCGCGGGTAGGTTGCGGCTACTTCGCGTCGAGCCAGGTCGGGCCCGCGCCCATGTCCACGCTGAGCGGGACCTCCATGGGCCAGGCGCCCTCCATCCGCGCGCGGACGAGCGTCTTCATCGCGTCGAGCTCTCCCGGCGCCACGTCGAAGACGAGCTCGTCGTGCACCTGCAGGATCATGCGGCTCGCGAGCCCCCGCTCGCGGATCTCGCGGTCGATCGCGATCATCGCGAGCTTGATGATGTCGGCGGCGCTGCCCTGCACCGGCGTGTTCACGGCGACGTTCTCGGCCTGCGCCTGGACGCGCATCTCGGGAGACTCGAACATCTCGCGGAGCGAGCGGCGGCGGCCGAGCAGCGTGCGCACCTCGCCCGTCGCGCGGGCCGAAGCGCGGGTGCCCTCGAGCCAGGCCGACACCGCCGGGTACGCGCGGAAGTAGGCGTCGATGAACTCCTGCGCCTCCTTCCGCGTGAGGCCGGTGTCCTGCGCGAGGCGCGTGGCGCCCATCCCGTAGATGATCCCGAAGTTGATCGCCTTCGCGCGGCTGCGGATCTCCGGGGTGACGAACTGCGGCGCCATGCCGAAGACGCGCGCGGCGGTCCGCCGGTGGATGTCCTCGCCCGAACGGAACGCGGCGATCAGGTCGGGGTCGCGCGAGAGGTGCGCGAGGACGCGGAGCTCGATCTGGCTGTAGTCGGCGGAGAGGAGCGTCCACCCGTCGGCGCGCGGCACGAACGCGCGGCGGATCTCGCGGCCCTCCTCGGTGCGGACCGGGATGTTCTGGAGGTTCGGGTCCGACGAGGCGAGGCGGCCGGTGATGGCCCCGACCTGGCTGTACGACGTGTGGACCCGCCCGTCGCCGGGGTGGACGAGCCGCACGAGCGCCTCGGTGTACGTGCTCCTCAGCTTCGTGAGCCCGCGGTAGGAGAGGAGCTTCCGGACCACGTCGTGGTCCATGAACTCCGAGAGCGTGCGCTCGTCGGTCGCCCACCCGGTCTGCGTCTTCCGGATCTTCCGCGCGCCCTGGATCCGCAGCCGCTCGAAGAGCACGTCGCCGAGCTGCTTCGGCGAGTTCAGGTTGAACGCCTGCCCCGCCGCCTCGCAGATCTCGCGCTCGAGCGCCGACGTGCGGGCCGCGAGCGACACCGACATCTTCTCGAGGAACGGCACGTCCACGCGGACGCCCTCCCACTCCATCGCGCCGAGCACGGCGAGGAGAGGCATCTCCACGTCGCGGAAGAGCCGCTCGACCTCGTTCCCGCGGAGCCGATCCTCGAACTTCCCGGCGAGGCGGCGCGTGAAGTCCGCGTCCTCGCACGCGTACTCGCCGACCTGCGCCACGGGGAGCTCGTCCATCGTGCGCTGGCTCTTCCCGGTTCCGATCAGCTCCTTCGTCGCGATCTTCCGGTAGCCGAAGTGGCGGAGCGCGAGCGCGTCGAGATTGTGCTGGTGCGCCTCCGGCTCGAGGCAGAACGACGCGATCATCGTGTCGTGGACGTATCCGCGCACGTCGATCCCCTCGGTGCGGAAGGCGAGGAGGTCGTACTTCGCGTTCTGGCCGCACTTCCGGACGGCGGGGTCCTCGAGGAGCGGGCGGAGCGCCGCCTTCACGCGCTCGCGGTCGTCCTCACGCCCGGCGCCCTCCGTCGCGAAGAGCGGGGGATCGGCGTTGAACGGCACGTACCAGGCCGCCCCGGACTCCCACGCCATCGACACGCCGACGATCCGCGAGAGCATCGGGTCGAGGCCGGTCGTCTCCGTGTCGACCGCGAGGAGGTCCGCGCCGCGTGCTTTCGCGAGGAGCGCGCGGAGCTCGTCCGCCGTCGAGACGACGCGGTAGTCGTGCGACTCGGTGGCCGCGCGGGCCTCGGTCACCTCGGCGAGGTGCTGCGTGAAGTTGAGCTCGCGGAAGAGCTCCGCCAGCCGGGCGTCGTCGCGCGCGCCGAGCGCGAGGTCCTCGAACCGCATGTCGGGGCCGAGCGGCACCTTCTCGTCGATCGTGACGAGCTCCAGCGAGAGCAGCGCGTCGGCCCGGTGGTTCCGCAGGTTGTCGCGGAGCTTCGGCTGCTTCACCGGCGACGGCTCGGCCGCCGCCGCGTCGAGAACCGCGAGGGCGGACCCGTACTCCTTCACGAGCCGCACCGCGGTCTTCTCTCCGATGCCCGGCACGCCCGGCACGTTGTCCGACGCGTCGCCCATCAGCGCGAGCACGTCCACGATGCGCCCCGGCGGCACGCCCCATTCCGCCTCGACGCCCGCCGGGTCGAGCTTCTTCACCTCGACGCCCGGCTTCAGGATGTCGTAGATCTTCACGCGGTCGGTCACGACCTGGCAGAGGTCCTTGTCGCCGGTCACGATCCACGTCTCGATCCCGCGCCGCTCGGCGTCGCGCGCCACGGTCGCGAGCACGTCGTCGGCCTCGTAGCCCGGCACCTCGAGCACCGGGATCCGGAACGCGCGCACGACGTCGCGGATCACGGGGAGCTGCGCGACGAGGTCCTCGTCCATCTTCTCGCGCGTCGCCTTGTACGCCTCGTAGCGCTCGTGGCGGAAGGTCGGGCCCGGCGGGTCGAACGCGACGCCGACGTGATCGGGCTTCTCGTCGCGGAGGAGCTTCAGCAGCGTGGCGACGAAGCCGTAGACGGCTCCCGTGGGCCGCCCCGCGCGGGACGTGAGGTTCGCGCGGAGGAACGCGAAGTGCGCCCGGTAGGCGAGCGCGGTTCCGTCGAGGAGGAACAGCCGTCCGCCGCTCACGCGAACCCTCCGTCGGCGAACTGCCGCGCGAGGGTCGCCTCGGTCGCGATCGCGTTCACGAGGCCGTTCGACGCCACGCGGCGCCTCCAGAGCTCGCGCCCCTCGCGGAGGTCGAACGCCACCACGTCGCACTGGACGCGGAAGCGCTCCTCGCGGACCGCGTGCGGAGACACGCCGAAGTAGGCGACGCCGTCCTGCACGGCGAGCCCCTTCGTGAAGCACCCCGGCGACGACCAGAGCGTGCGGCACGCGCGGGACTCCGCGTCCACCGCGACGAGCCCGCCGCCCTTCGAATCGCAGATCACGAAGGTCCGTCCTTCCAGATGGATGTCGTGCGAGTTCTCGCCCACGTCGGGCCAGCGCCCGGTCACCGCGCGGGACGCGACGTCCACGCGCGCCATGAAGCTCTTCCCCTTGTTGTGGCACATGGCGAAGAGCCCGCCGCGCCCGTCGGGGAGGAGCGAGTTCACGTGGTTCTCGTGCGTGAACGCCGCGATCTCCGAGCGGAGTTCCAGCGACGGCCAGTCGTGTCCGAGGATCCGCCCCCGGAACGTGTCCGTGACGAAGAGGCGCCGCCCCGCGCGGACGATCTGGTGCGTGTCCCTCGAGCGGAGCGGCCGCCGGCGGACGACGTCGCCGCGAAGGGCGTCGATCTCGAGGAGGACGTCGTCCTTCTGCTGGTCGGGTCGCGACACGACGGCCAGCCGCGACGCCGCCGGGCCCACGTCCGGCTCGCCTGCGGGCGCGAGGCCGTAGTACTTCCCCGCGCCCTCGTGGACGACCGTCTCCGCGCCGGATCCGTCGGCGCCCGACGGATCGAACCGCAGCAGCCGGCCGAACGTCGCGAGCAGGAGGACGGGTTCGGATCGCACGGGCGGACGATCCTACAGCAGACGCGTCAGCGTTCCTCGGTCGCGCCCGGGCCGGGCGGCGGGACGGGCGGAGGCGCGGGCGGCTCGTACTCGAGGCCGAGCCGCGCGAGCAGCGCGCGCACGTCGCGGTCGAGGCGCGGCGGGATCTCGAACTCCTCGCAGAGCGTGCTCGCCTCGGCGCGCGCGTTCCCGAGCGAACCCTGCCGCTCCCACGCGAGGGCGCGGCCGAAGCACGCGTCCGCCGTGCGGCGGAGGTCGAGGGACCTCCGGAAGAGGTCGAGCGCGCCGTCGTGGTCCTTCAGATCGAGCGACGCCTGCCCCGCGACGAGCAGCGGCTCGTGCGCGGCCGGGTCCAGGTCGGCCGCGAGCCTCGCCTCGACGAGCGCGCCCGCCGCGTCGCCCGTGCGGAGCATCGCCGATGCGCGGAGGGCCCGCGCCCTGGCGCTCCGGGGGTTCCGGAGGAGCAGGTCCCCGAGGAGTTCCAGCGCCGCGCGCACGTCGTCGGTCGCGCCCTCCGACGACCGCGCGAGCCGTCCCTCGGCCGCGCCGAGGAGCGCCTCCTCGAGGAACGGGGCGGTCGCGAGGACTGCGTCGAACGAGGCGACGGCCGACATGTCCCCCGCGTCGAGCCGACCGCGCGCCTCGGCGGCCGCCGCGCGCGCCTCGGCCGTCGCGGACCAGCGCTTCTCGATCTTCTCGAGCAGGAGCGCTGCCCGCGCGGCGCGGGGATCGCGCGACGCGGGGTCCGTCACCTGACGGAGCGCCCG
>JAJVHW010000035.1 GCA_022072415.1 Planctomycetota bacterium | reverse complement strand
CCTGCCCGCGGGCGGCGGACGGTGCCGAGTGCGGCGCTCTCGCCGCCGCTGCCGCCGCAACTGCCGCGCGCTGCGCGTCGCTCATCCGCTCCGCGGGGAGCGCCGCGAAGCCTGCCTCGAGCGCGCGGGCCGCGGCGCGGGTCTCGTCCACGAACCGCCGCGCGGCGGGGTCGCGCTCGACCAGCGCCGACATCTCGGCGCGGTCGGCCTCGCTGAGCGCGCCGTGCGCGTCGAGCGCGAAGGCGGTCAGGCGGGGATCGTCGTTGAAATCGACGTTGCAGGCGATGCGGTTCTCGTTCGTCACAGGGCACCTCCGGTCCGCGGGGCCGAGCTCTGCTGCATCAGCGCCCGCAACTGCTTCATTCCGACGTGGAGCAGGAAGCCCACGTTCGTGGCCGTGTGCCCCGTCACCTCGGCGATCTCGGCGTACGAGAAGCCGTGGCGGAAGCGGAGCTCCATGACTTCGCGCTCCTTGGCGGGGAGCCGCGCGAGCGCCGCCATCGCGGCCGTGGCCGCGTCGCGGGTCTCCGCCGCCGCGTCGGGCGAGGGCCCGGCGCCCGGTCGGAGGTCCAGGAGTTCCACGTCGGCGGTCTTCATCCGTCGCTCCTTCCGGATCGCGTCGAGGCACACGCGCCGGCACACGGTGAAGAGCCAGGCGGCGATCCGTCCGCGGGCGTCCTCCGGGTTCGCGGCGACGAGGCGCAGGAACGTCTCCTGCACCGCGTCGCGGGCCCGGTGGGCGTCGAGGAACCGTTCCGCGTACGCGACGAGCCTCGTCTCGTGCGCGGCGACCGCTTGCTCGACCCAGCCCGCAGGAGCGGGCAGGGCGTCGGCTCGTGGCTCGGGTTCCGGGGTCATCGGTCGGGTCGCCTGTTCGGCTCTTCTCCGTGCGCGCGTCCGGGATGAGAACGGATGAGACGGGGTCGTCTTAGGGGACGCCCTTCGATTCTTCACTTTCCCCCACGCGGCCGCGGCGCAACTGGGCTCGACGGCGGGAAAGTGAAAAATCGAAGGGCGTCCCCATGTTCGCCGCGTATGTCTATCCCGGCTGGCATCCGATCCCCGAGCGGGACCGGAACTTCCACCCCGGCTTCACGGAGTGGGAGCTCGTCCGTTCGTGCGCCCCGCGGTTCCCCGGACACGCCCAGCCGCGCGTTCCGCTGCTCGGCGAGTACGACGACCGCGACCCGCGCGAGGTCGGGCGGCGCGTGGCTCTGGCGCGGGAGCACGGGGTCTCGGCGTTCGTCCACGGCTTCTTCTGGTGCCGCGGGAAGCGGGTCTTCGAGGACGCGCTCGACCGGGGGTTCCTCGGGAGCGACGAGGGCCGCGCGGCGCCGTTCGCGGTGATGTGGGCGAACCGCATGCCCCGGCGCGTGCTGCCCGTGCGGCGGGCCGACCTGCCCGTGATCGAGGACGACCGCCTCGTCCCGAGCGACGCCGACGACTTCGTCGCGATGGTGACGCTCCTCGCGCGGCAGTACTTCGTGCGGCCGAACTACCTGCGGATCGGCGGGCGCGCGTACCTCTCGATCTTCGACACGTCGTTCTTCCTGCGGGAGCTTGGGCTCGACGCGGCGCGGGAAGCCGTCACCCGCGCGAAGGCGGCGGTCGCGGCGCTGGGGCTGGGCGGACTTCATCTCGTGGCGATCGAGCCGGGCGGCGACGTGATCGGCGCGCTGGGGACCGTCGGCTTCGACAGCGTGACGCACTACGTGCATTTGCCCGTGTGGAAGGGCGGACCGCACCTTCAGGACTACGCGGAGTGCGCGGCAGCGCGGGCGGCCGAGTGGGACGCGTTCGCGGAACGGTCGGGGCTTCCGTACGTCCCGTCGGTCGCGACGGGGTGGGACGCATCGCCGCGCGGCGCCGACTTCGGCACGGAGCGTCCAGACAGGTACCCGTGGTCCCCGGTCGTCACAGGCGAGCACCCCGAACGTTTCCGCGAGGCGCTCGCCCGGGCCGCCGGTTGGGCTGCCGCGCGGCGCGATGCGGTGACGCCCGACGGCGTGGACTCCCCGCTCGTGATGATCGCCTCGCTCAACGAGTGGAGCGAGGGCCACCACCTGGAGCCCGACGCACGATTCGGGAACGGATGGCTGGAGGCCGTCCGCGGATGTCGGGCCGCGGGCACGCGCAAAGTGTGAGGCGGGCCGACCCGGCTACCGCGGCGGACGCGGGCGGAGCCACTGGACGGGAAGGTCCATGTGGTCCTGGAGCCCGTGGCGGTTCAGCCAGAGATGGACCCTGCCCGTGCCGCCGCGGCAGAGCGCCCACACCTCGAACGCGTGCTCGCCGGGGCCGATGCGCGCGCCGCCGAACGTCTCGCGGAGCGTGTGCGGCTCGTGATCGGCGTGCACGACGTTTCCGTCGACGCGGATCATCCCCGCGCTCTCGGACTGGTAGGCGAACTCGAGGTTCTGCGCGGTCTCGATCGACAGGCACCCCGACCAGCGCACGAGGAAGTCGCCCGCCGCGAACGGCAGGTTCCAGTCGGGGGACTTGTCGAAACGGAGCCGCGTGTCGATGCGCGTGACGTCGGGCGCGCGCGCCGCGAACGTGTCCACCGCGGTGCCCCAGTCCACCGCCTCGCCGGACGCGAGGCGGAAGAAGTCGCCGCGGAGCCCCGCGTCCTCGGCCAGCGTGAACAGCGCCGCTTTCGTGGACTTGACGCCGGCGTGGATCCGCATCGGCCCCGACATGCACCCGTGCGGCACGCGGACGCGGAGCGTCCCGTCGTCGATCAGCTCCGGGCGCGTCCACGCGTCGCCCGCGAACTCCGCGCGGAGGAGCCACGCGGCGGCGCCGAACCCCGCGCCCTTCACCGTGACGAACTCTCCGGCGACCGCCGCCGCGGGCTCGATCGAGTGCAGCACCGGCTCCGCGAGCGCCGCGATCTCCTCGGGCGCGAAGAAGAAGCCGCGCGGGATCAGCGTGCGTGCGTCCTCGCCCGGACGCCGCCACCAGAGCTGGAGGTGCGCGATCCCGTAGTTCTCGAAGAAGCGGATCGTGACCGGGTGGAAGCCGCGTTCCAGCGCGACGACCGCTTCCTGTTCCTCCGGCGGGTGCAGCCCCGGCATCGACAGCACCACCTCGCCGCCGAGCGTCATCTCGCCGCCGTCGTCGCTCTCCATCGTGATCGCGTACTCCGACGACTCGGGCGCGTAGAGGAACCCCTTCCACCGCGCGGCGAACACGTCGGGCTCGTAGGGCATCTGCCAGAGGTCGTCCTCGGCGAACCGGAACGGACCGTCCAGCCGCACGAAGTAAGGCGCGAGCGCGTCGAAGTCCGGCCAGTCCGCGAGATCGGTGCCGATCAGGTGGTACTCGCCGTAGAGGCCCGTCACGTTCTCGACCTCGAACGGGATGCCCCGCGTGCTGACCGGTCCGACCTGCACGACCACGAGGCCGTCGGACGCGCCGATCGGGACGATCGCGACCAGTTCGTCGGACGACGCGGAGACGATCTCGGCCTCGACGCCCGCGAACGTCACGCGGTTGAGCGCCGGCGCCGCGGAGAAGCCGCGGCCGCGGATGCGGATCTCGTCGCCGACCGCGCCGCGGGCGGGGTCGAGTCCGAGCAGCGACGGCGGCCGCACGTTCGCGAGTTCGTCCGGGAGCGAGAACCGCTCCGCGGGGACGACCTCGCGCTCGCTCGATCCGGGCCGCGTCCAGAAGAGGCGGCAGGTGGCGTAGACGTAGTTCTCGTAGAAGGAGACTTCGATCGGGTGCCGGCCGATCCCGAGCTCCACTGCGCCCGAGGTCTCGGCGTACGGCCGGAGTTGCGTGAACTCGAGCACGTCCTTCCCGTCGATCCGGAGGCGCGCGCCGTCGTCGCTCCCCACGGTGAACTCGTAGGTGCCGTTCTCCGTGACGTCGAGGTAGCCGCGCCAGAGGATCGCGAACGTCTCGGGCTCGAAGGGCAGGTCGAACGACGCGTCGGTCGCGAAGTCGATCGAGCGGTCGATGCGGGTCAGCGACGGCGGGAGCGGCGCGAGTTCGGGGATGTCGAGGATCTCGCTGCCGAGGAAGTCGTAGACGTCGGCGCGGAGGCCCTGACCGGGCGGGTCCTCGTCGAGGTCCACGGCCGTCGTCCCGCGGGGAAACGGAGGGGGGTCGAAGATCGGCTCCGACGCGAGCTCCACGTCGAAGTCCTCGATCGGACCGCGCAGGGGCTTGCGCAAGGCAGCCGCTGCAGGCCGCGCGGCGGCGGCCGGGCGCAGCACGACGTCGCCGCCGCCGAACGTCGTCGGCCGCGCCTCGCCGGGGAGCCGCATCGGACGCAGGTCCTGCGCGAGCGCCGCGGCGGCCTCCTGCTTCCGCCGGACCTCGTCCTGGAGCGCCTGCACCGCGGCCGCCTGCGCCTGTTCCTCCTCGGTGAGGACGACCGGCTGCCCGGCACGGTTCGCGCGCCGCGGCGGACGGGACGATCCGCCGCCGTTCTCCGTCGTTCCGGACGCGGCAGCTCCCGCTTCGCGCTCGGAACGCGCGCGCGGCCCGTCCTCCGTGACATCGGACGTGACATCCGACGACGCGAGATGCGCCGCGCCCACGAGCGCGGAGAGGAGGAGCATCACGAAGGCCGCGGCCGTGCGGCGCCCGGAAGGCGGCATGGCCCGACAGCCTACGCGGGAACTACATCCCGCGGATCATGTCGTCGGCGAACTCGCTGCACTTCCGCAGCGTGGCGCCTTCCATGAGCCGGTGGAAGTCGTAGGTCACCGTCTTCGCGCGGATCGCCGACTCCATGCCCTTGATGCAGAGGTCGGCGGCCTCCTGCCAGCCCATGTGCTCGAGCATCATGACGCCGGACAGGATCACCGAGCCCGGGTTCACCTGGTCCTTGTCGGCGTACTTCGGCGCGGTGCCGTGGGTCGCCTCGAAGATCGCGTGGCCCGTGTCGTAGTTGATGTTCCCGCCCGGCGCGATGCCGATCCCGCCGACCTGCGCGGCGAGCGCGTCGGAGAGGTAGTCGCCGTTCAGGTTCATCGTGGCGATCACGTCGAAGTCCTTCGCGCGCGTCAGCACCTGCTGGAGCGTGATGTCCGCGATCGAGTCCTTCACCATGAGCTTCTTCTTCCACTGGCCGTTGCCGTGGGTCGGCGCGAGCGCGAGCGCGGCGGCGATCTCCCTGTGCAGCGCGTCGCGCTGCGCGGGGGGAAGCATGTCGTAGCCCGGCTCGACCATCCGCGCGTTCGCCTCCTCGGAGAGCGACGCGTTGCCGTCCTTGTTCCCGAGGATCCACGACTCGCGCTCGGTGACCACGTCGTTCCGGAACTCGCGCACGGCCAGGGCGTAGCCCCAGTCCTTGAAGGCGCCCTCCGTGAACTTCATGATGTTGCCCTTGTGGACCATGTTCACGCTGCGGCGCTTGTGCTTCAGCGCGTAGCGGATGGCGGCGCGGACGAGGCGCTCGGTGCCGTCGCGGGAGACGGGCTTCAGGCCGACGCCCGAGCTCTCCGGGAAGCGGACCTTCTTCGCCTCCTTCGGGAACTCCTTCGCGAGGAACTCGAGGATCTTCTTCGCCTGATCGCTCCCGGCGCTCCACTCGATCCCGGCGTAGATGTCCTCCGTGTTCTCGCGGAAGATCACCATGTCCACGTCCTGCGGACGCTTCACGGGCGACGGCACGCCCTCGAAGTACCGCACGGGGCGGAGGCACACGTAGAGGTCGAGGAGCTGGCGCAGCGCCACGTTGAGCGAGCGGATGCCGCCGCCGACCGGCGTCGTGAGCGGGCCCTTGATGCCGACCAGGTACTTCTGGAACGCGGTGACCGTCTCGTCCGGCAGCCAGTTCCCCGTCTGCTTGAACGCCTTCTCGCCCGCGAGCACCTCGTGCCACACGATCTTCCGCTCGCCCTTGTAGGCCTTCGCCACGGCGGCGTCGAAGACGCGGACCGACGCGCGCCAGATGTCGCGGCCGGTGCCGTCGCCCTCGATGAACGGGATGACCGGGTTGTTCGGCACGTCGAGCTTGCCGTTGCGGATGGTGATCGTGCCGCCCTCGGGTGCGGCGTGGGGCGTCGTGACGGAAGTCATGGCGTTCGTTCCTCTCGGTGGGATCGGGGTCGAGCCGGGCAGTGTATCCGTGGCCCCGGGGGGCGCGGAGGAGAGGATGGCCGGAGCCCATGCAGGACACCGCGCACGCCTCGACGCCCTCCGGGAACGCCGTCCCCCGCGACATCGCGATCGACACCACCGGGATGTCGGAGGGCAAGCGCCGCGCGCTCGAGCAGGCCGAGACGGCCCGCGAGAAGGCGGAGCTCCCGAGCTTCGCGGCGGGGCTCTTCAACGGTCGGTTCGACTACGACGTGATCCGCCCGTTCCCCGCCCCGGCCGAGGACCCCCGCGGCGAGGCGTTCCTGCGGTCGCTCTCCGAGTTCGCGGCGAAGGAGGTGGACGGCGACGCCATCGACCGCGCCGAGGAGATCCCGGACTCCGTGATCGAGGGGCTCCGCGCGCTCGGCGCGTTCGGGATCAAGATCCCCCGCGATTTCGGCGGGCTCGGGCTCCGGCAGACGGAGTACACGCGCGCGGCGATGATCCTCGGCTCGGTCTGCGCGAGCACCACGGCGCTCGTCTCCGCGCACCAGTCGATCGGCGTGCCGACGCCGCTCAAGCTCTTCGGGACGCCGGAGCAGAAGGCGCGCTTCCTCCCGCGGCTCGCCCGCGGCGAGCTCTCCGCCTTCGCGCTCACGGAGGACGACGCGGGCTCCGACCCCGCGCGCCTCGCCACGCGCGCCGACCCGACGCCGGACGGGAAGGGCTACCTCGTCAACGGGCGGAAGCTCTGGTGCACGAACGGGGCGCGGGCGAAGCTCCTCGTCGTCATCGCGAAGACGCCGCCCGTCGTGAAGGACGGGCGCTCGCGGGACCAGATCTCCGCGTTCATCGTGGAGGCCGACTCGCCGGGCCTCCGCATCGCGCACACGAGCCGCTTCATGGGGCACCGCGCGCTCGCGAACGTGGTGCTCGAGCTGAAGGACGTCTTCGTCCCGAAGGAGAACCTCCTCGGAGGCGAGGGGCGCGGGCTGAAGATCGCGCTGACGACGCTCAACACGGGCCGCCTCACGCTCCCCGCCGCGGCGGTCGGCGCGAGCAAGCGCTGCCTCGCGATCACGCGCGAGTGGGCGTCCACGCGCGAGCAGTGGGGCGCCGCCGTCGGGAAGCACGCGGCCGTCGCCGACCGGATCGGCCGGATGGCCGCCGACGTGTTCGCGATGGAGGCGATGACGCTCCTCACGTCGGGGCTCGTGGACCGCGGCGGGACCGACATCCGCGTCGAGGCCGCGATGTGCAAGATGTGGGGCACGGAGACGGCGTGGCGGATCGTCAACGACGCCGTGCAGGTCCGCGGCGGGCGCGGATACGAGACGGAGAGCTCGCTCCGCGACCGCGGCGACGTGCCGACGCCCCTCGAACGCCTGCTCCGCGACGCGAGGATCACCACGATCTTCGAGGGCTCGAGCGAGATCCTGCGCCTCTTCCTCGCGCGCGAGGCGCTCGATCCGCACCTCCGCGTCGCCGGCGGCGCGCTCGACAAGCGGCTCCCCGCGGGCACGCGCGCGGCGGTCGCCGCGAGGAGCGCCGTCCATTACGGGCTCCGGTACCCGGGCTGGCTGCTGTCGGTCGGCGGACCCGGCGGGCCGGGCGCCCTCGGCGGGCACCTCGCGTGGGCGAAGCGGTGCGCGAAGCGGCTCACGCGGAAACTCCTCCACGCGATGCTCCGCCACGGCACGTCGCTCGAGGGCGAGCAGGTCCTCCTCGGCCGGCTGATGGACGCGGGCACCGAGCTCTTCGCCATGGCCGCCGCGTGCAGTTGGGCGGAGCACCTCCGGACGCCGGAGGCGGAGGTCCTCGCCGACCGCTTCTGCCGCGAGGCGAAGGTGCGGATCGACCGGAGCTTCCGCGGGCTCGCCGTGAACGAGGACGACTCGATCCGCGCGCTCGCCGCCGACGTGCTGGCGGGGCGGTTCCGGGATCTCGAGCGCGTCCGCTGACGCGTTGTTCCGCGGGGCGAGGGCCGCGGCGATGATCGCCGCGTGAACTCGTCCGCATCCCGGAGAGCGACGCTCGCGCTGTTCGCGCTGGCCGCCATGGCGCCGCTGCTCCTCGTGCTCCGCCCCGCGAGCGTGCTCGCCGACAAGCCGTTCGTCGAGGACTCGTACTACGCGCTCACGGTCGCGCGGAACCTCGGCACCGGACTCGGGATGACGTCCGACGGCGAGCGCCCCGCGAACGGGTTCCAGCCGCTCTGGGTCGTCCTCAACGCGCCGCTCTACGCAGTCGCCGGCGGGGCGCGCGAGGGCACGCTCCGGCTGGTGCTCGCGTTCCAGGGCGCGCTGATCGCCGCGTCCGCGTGGTTCGCGGCGGGCCTCGCGCGGTCCCTCTGCGGCGGCGACGCCGTGCGCGGGCGCCGGGCCGCGTGGATCGCGGGGGCGGCGTGGCTCGCATCGCCGCACCTCTGGCGCCAGAGCTGGAACGGACTCGAGACGGGGCTCTACCTGGCCGCGCTGGGCGCCGTGTGGACCGCGTACCTGCGCATGGACCGGACGCGGGTGCGCTCGTGGCTCCTGTTCGGCGCGCTCTGCGGGCTCTCGGTGCTCGCGCGGATCGACGCGGTCTTCCTCGTGATACTGCTCTCCGGCGCCGAACTCCTCCGCGGGTCGCCCGAGCGTCCGGGGCGGATCGCCCGCGCGGCGGCGGTGGGCGGCGCGGCGCTCCTCGTCTCGTCGTGGTGGTGGATCTGGAACCTGCACGTCTCGGGATCGGTGATGCCCACGAGCGGCCAGGCGACGGGCGGGAGCCACTGGGGCGAGTGGAGCTCCGTGAAGCTCCTCCTCGACGCCGCGGGGGCCGGCCTCGCGCCGCCGCTCTGGGCGTGGTCGTTCGGCGGAGAGCCGATGTCGTGGGCGCGCATCGCGGCCGGGGCCGGCGTTCTGGCGCTCGCCGTGCGGTGGGCGATGCGGCAGGCCCGCGAGCCGGACGGCGGCTCGCGCGCGGCGTGGCTCGGCGTGTCGGCGCTCTTCGCGGCGGCGCTCGGCGTGTGGTACCTCGCGAGCTCGCGGATGAACTTCTTCTACCCGCGCTACATGTCGTCGTGCGCCGTGCTCGGCGTGCCCGTGCTCGCGGCGTGGATCGCGTCGCTCCGGCCCGTCGCCGCCGCGGAGCGGGTCCTCGCACCAGCGGCCGCGCTCGCCGCCGCGGCATGCGCCTCCGGCATGGCCGCCGCCGTCAACTCCCCGGACCGCCGCGCCGGGAACGTCATGCTCACCGAGCAGACGGCCCTCGTGCGGAAGCACGTCCCGCCCGGCGAGGGCGTCGCCGCGTTCCAGAGCGGCACGCTCGGCTACTTCGTGGACCGCGTGGTGAACCTCGACGGGAAGCTCAACGCCGACCTCGCGACGAAGGGCTCCGACTTCCGCGCGCACCTCCGCGAACGGGGCATCCGGTGGTTCTGCGACGACGCCACGCTCTGCAGGCTGATCCGGCGCGAGGTCCCGGGCGAGACGTGGTCCCGGGTGGACGCGCTCGGGCAGTTCGAGCTCTGGCGCCGGGAGTAGGCGGGCACGCCGGGGGTTCCGTCGCTGCCGCGCGGGCAGGCGATAGCCTCCCCGGGCGACCGCCCATGTCCCGCTACACCCTCTCCCACCTCGAGCAGCTCGAAGCCGAGTCGATCCACGTCATCCGCGAGGTGACGGCGGAGTTCGAGAACCCGGTCATGCTGTACTCGATCGGGAAGGACAGCTCGGTCATGGCGCACCTCGCGAAGAAGGCGTTCCACCCGGCGCCGCCGCCCTTCCCGTTCCTGCACATCGACACGACGTGGAAGTTCAGGGAGATGATCTCGTTCCGCGACCGCATGTGCCGCGAGAACGGGTTCGACCTGAAGGTCCACACGAACTGGAAGGCCGTGAAGGAGGGGATCAACCCCTTCGACCACGGGAGCGACAAGTACACGCACGCGATGAAGACGCAGGCGCTCGTCGAGGCGCTGGCGGCGGGCCGGTACGACGCGGCGTTCGGCGGCGCGCGGCGCGACGAGGAGAAGAGCCGCGCGAAGGAGCGCGTCTACTCCTTCCGCGACCGGAACGCGCAGTGGGACCCCAAGAACCAGCGGCCGGAGCTCTGGAACCTCTACAACGGCCGCATCGACCGCCAGAAGGGCGAGTCGATCCGCGTCTTCCCGCTCTCCAACTGGACCGAGCTCGACGTGTGGCTCTACATCCACCGCGAGAAGATCGACGTGGTCCCGCTCTACTTCGCGAAGCCGAGGCCGGTGGTCGAGCGGGGCGGGAACCTCGTCATGGTGGACGACGACCGCATGCGGCTCGAGCCGGGCGAGACGCCGCGCATGGAGACCGTCCGCTTCCGCACGCTCGGCTGCTACCCGCTCACGGGCGCCGTGCGGTCCGGGGCCGCGACCGTGGGCGACGTCGTCCGCGAGATGATGCTCGCGACCACGTCGGAGCGCCAGGGGCGCGTCATCGACCACGACGCCGAAGGGTCGATGGAGCAGAAGAAGCGCGAGGGGTACTTCTAGTGCGCCTCGGAGCCGAAGACCGGGAGCTCATCGCGCGCGACGTCGAGGCGTACCTCGACCACTACCAGAAGCGCGACCTGCTGCGGCTGCTGACCGCCGGCAGCGTGGACGACGGCAAGAGCACGCTGATCGGGCGCCTGCTGTACGACACGCAGGCGGTCTACGACGACCACATGTCCGCCGTGGAGCGCGACAGCCGGAAGCACGGGACGACGGGCACCGCCGCGGACCTGGCGCTGCTCACCGACGGGCTCCGCGCCGAGCGCGAGCAGGGCATCACCATCGACGTCGCATACCGCTTCTTCGCCACGTCGAAGCGGAAGTTCATCATCGCCGACACGCCGGGGCACGAGCAGTACACGCGCAACATGGCGACCGGCGCGTCCACCGCCGACCTCGCGGTGATCCTCGTGGACGCGCGGCACGGCGTGCTGGCGCAGACGCGGCGTCACAGCTTCATCGCGTCGCTGCTGGGGATCCGTCACCTGGTCGTCGCGGTCAACAAGATGGACCTGGTCGGCTGGAGCGAGCAGCGCTTCGGCGAGATCCGCGCCGAGTACGCGGACTTCGCGGCGCGGCTGAACGTGCCGGACGTCCACTTCATCCCGCTCTCGGCGCTGCAGGGCGACAACGTCGTCACGAAGGGCGCGCACACCCCCTGGTACCACGGCCCGGCGCTCCTCGGGTACCTCGAGGAGGTGCACATCGCGTCCGACCGGAACATGATCGACCTGCGCTTCCCGGTGCAGTTCGTGAACCGGCCGAACCTCGACTTCCGCGGGTTCGCGGGCACGCTCGCGTCGGGCGTCGTGCGGACGGGCGAGGAGGTGATGGCGCTCCCCTCCGGCCGCCGCACGAAGGTCGCGCGGATCGTGGGGCCCCGCGGCGACCTCCCCGAGGCGTTCGCCGGGCAGGCCGTCACACTCTGCCTCGCCGACGAGATCGACGTCTCCCGCGGCGACATGCTCGTCCATCCGCGGAACCTCCCGTCGATGGAGCGCGGGCTCGAGGCGATCGTCGTGTGGATGCACGACGCGCCGCTCGTCGAGGGCCGCACGTACGTGGTCAAGTGCGGCACGCAGACGGTGTCGGCCGAGGTCGCGCAGGTCGAGTACCGCTTCGACGTGAACACGGTGCACCGCGCCGAGCCGTCGCGCTTCGACGGGCGGGCGGGCCTCGGACTGAACGAGATCGGCCGCGTGGTCCTCGAGACGGCGCGGCCGGTGCTCTTCGACGCATACGCGAAGAACCGCCGCACGGGCTGCTTCGTCGTGATCGACCGGATGACGAACGTCACCGTCGGCGCGGGGATGCTCGTGGATCGGAAGCCGGTCCGCACGGAGAGCGCGCTCCGTTCGCGGGACGCCGCGCGGTCGGAGCTCCCCGATCGCGTGCGGAGCCGCGTGACCGGCGGCGACCGCGCCGCGAAGCTCGGGCACGCGCCGCTCACGGTGTGGCTCACCGGGCTTCCGAGGTCCGGGAAGACGACCGTCGCGCTCCTCGCGGAGAAGATGCTCGCGGACCGCGGAATCGCCGCGGCGGCCCTCGACGGTGTGACGCTCCGCTTCGGACTGAACCGCGACCTCGGCTACTCCGCCGACGAGCGCGCCGAGGCCACCCGCCGCGCCGCGGAGGCCGCGAGGCTCATGAACGACGCGGGGCTCGTCGTGATCGCGTCGCTCGTGTCGCCCTACCGCGCCGACCGCGACGCCGCGCGACGGATCGTGGGCGACGACCGGTTCGTCGAGGCGTGGGCGAAGGCGCCGCTCGACGTGTGCGAGGCGCGCGACGCCGCGCTCCACCCGGACGGGGCGGGGCTCTATGCGCGGGCCCGCCGCGGCGAGGTGCGGAGCTTCACGGGCGTAACCGCCCCGTACGAGGAGCCGGAGGCGCCGGGCCTCGTGCTCGACACCTCCGCCCGCTCCGCCGAGGAGTGCGCGCGCGCCGTGGTCGAGGCCGTCGTCGTCCGCGTCTCCCGCCCCGCCGTGTGACTCCGGTCGCTGCGGCCCCCGGGGGCGCGCGGTCCACTGGGGCCGTGAAGCCCTTCGGAGACGTGATCCCGCACCGCCTCGTCGCGTGTCCGCGCGAGACGACCACCTGCAGCGAACCCTCGAACGTGCTCGATTCGATCGGCTGGACGCCGATCATCCGCCTGCGCGCCGCGAGCGACGAGACCGGCTGCGAGATCCTCGGGAAGTGCGAGTACATGAACCCCGGCGGGTCCATCAAGGACCGCATCGCGAAGGGGATCATCGAACGCGCGGAGGCGCGCGGCGCGCTCCGCCGGGGGATGACGATCCTCGAGGTCACGAGCGGGAACACGGGGATCGCGCTGTCGATGGTCGGCGCCGTGAAGGGCTACCGCGTCGTGATCGTGATGCCGAAGACGGTGAGCGAGGAGCGCCGCCACATGGTGCGGTCCCTCGGGGCGGAGCTCGAGCTGATCGAGGAGCTCTACCGCATCCAGGGCGCGGTCGCCGCGACGAAGGAGCGGGCGAGGAACGATCCGTCGGTCTTCCTGCCCTCGCAGTTCGAGAACCCGGACAACCCGGCCACGCACGAGGCGACCACGGGCGTCGAGGTCCTGCACCAGACGGGCGGACGGCTCGACGCGTTCGTGATGGGCGTGGGCACCGGCGGCACGGTGATGGGCGTCTGCCGCGCGATCCGGAAGTCCGGGTCGTCGGCGAAGGTGTTCGCGCTGGAGCCCGACGAGTCGGCGGTGATGTCCGGCGGCATTGCGGGGCACCACGGGATCCAGGGGCTCGCCGACGGGTTCGTCCCCGCGATCGTGAACGTCGCGGAGCTGGACGGCGTCGTGCGCGTGCCGACCGAGGACGCGAAGCGCATGGCCGCGCGGCTCTCCCGCGAGGAAGGGCTGCTCGTCGGCATCTCGTCGGGCGCGAACGTGCTCGGCGCCATGCAGGTCGCCCGCCGGCTCGGGCCGGGGAAGCGGATCGTCACCATGCTCTGCGATCGCGGCGAGCGCTACCTGTCGCTCGGGTTGAGTTGACGGGCCGCAGCGCCCGGAACTACCGTCCCACCTCGTGCGCGGAGTCCTCCTCGTCAACCTCGGGACGCCCGACCGCCCGGACATGGGCGCGGTGCGGCGCTATCTCCGCGAGTTCCTCTCCGATCCGCGCGTGATCGACATCCCGGGCCCCGCGCGCTGGGCGCTCGTGAACCTCGTGATCTGCCCGTTCCGCGCGCCGAAGTCGGCCCACGCGTACCGGCAGGTGTGGACGGACGCCGGGTCGCCGCTCCTCGTCCACGGACTCGCGCTGCGCGACGCGCTCCGGACGCGGCTCGGCGCGCCCGTGGAACTGGGGATGCGCTACGGGAACCCGTCGATCGCCGCGGCGATGGACGCGCTCGACGCGGCGGGCGCTGACCGCGTGACCGTGCTCCCGCTCTTCCCGCAGTACGCGTCGTCGTCGTGGGGATCGGCCGTCGAGGCCGTGCACGCGGAGGCCGCGCGGCGGCTCAACGTGCCCGCGCTGACGGTGGTTCCTCCGTACTTCGACCACGAGGCGTTCGTCGCCGCGCAGGCGGCCGTGGCCGCGCCGGCGCTCGCGGAACTCCGCCCCGACCGCGTGCTGATGAGCTACCACGGCCTCCCCGAACGGCAGGTGCGCGCGAGCGACACGTCGGGGCGCGGCGCGTGCCTCGCGGCCGAGTCGTGCTGCGCGCGCATGACCGCCGCGAACCGCTACTGCTACCGCGCGCAGTGCTACGCCACGTCGCGCGCCCTCGCGTCGGCGCTCGGGCTCGCCGAGGGCTCGTGGGAGGTCGCGTTCCAGTCGCGCCTCGGTCGCACGCCGTGGATCCGTCCGTACACCGACGAACGCATCGCCGCCCTGGCCGCGTCCGGCGTGCGGCGCCTCGCGGTGCTCGTGCCGTCCTTCACCGCCGACTGCCTCGAGACGCTCGAGGAGATCGCGATCCGCGCACGCGACCAGTTCATGGCCGCCGGCGGCGAGGCGTTCGCCGCCGTCCCGTGCGTGAACGCGCACCCGGCGTGGGTCGAGGGCGCGGCGCGTCTTGTCGGGGACGCCGTCAAGGACGACTGATCACCGCCAGCGGTGATCCGCTGCGTCGGAGTCCGCGGACGCGGGCAGGTCCGCCGTCCATCCGGCGCGCGCGGCGGGGTGGGCGTCGTAGGCGGGGATGTAGGGCTTCAGGTCGAGGACGGGCGTTCCGTCGAGGAGGTCGTGTTCCTCGATCACGACGGTCCGGCCGCGGACGGACACGATGCGAGCGGCGGTGAGGCCGATCGGGTTCGGGCGGTGCGGCGCGCGCGTGGCGAGCACGCCGCGGTGCGCGGTGTCGCGCGGCGGGACGACCGTCTGCCGCCACCCGCGCGCGAAGCTGAACACGAACACGACCCACACGCGTTCGAACCCCGCGAGGTCGCGGAGCGCGTTCTGCATCCCGCGGCGGAGGACGATCTCGGCGCGCACCCGCGCGTCGGCGGGGACGGCCGTGCCCTGGCGCGGGGCGTCGTGGACGTACCGCCACGGCGAGCGCACGACGCCGATCGGGCGCATCGTCCACGCGTCGAGGCGGTCCGGGTCGGTCTCGGCCGGCGGGGGCGAGCGGTGGGCGTCCGGGGGGCCGGAGGCGTTCGCGCCGGCGCGTTTCGCGGCTGGGGGGATGCGTTGCGGCATCCCCGGATCGTAGGTGCGCGACGCCGTCGTTGCCGTAGGGTTCCGCCCGCGATGGACGGACGACGCACCCGGCCCGCGGGGGGCTGCGCATGACCGACGAGACGCAGGGGCTCCTGCGCGCCGCCGGATTCGCAGTCGCGGGGTCGCTCTTCTGGCTGGAGTACTGGGACCTCAAGGACCGCGCCCGCCCGGAGCCCAGGCGGAGGCTCGTCGCCGCGTTCGCGGTGGGGGTGGCGAGCGCGTGCTTCGCGCTGGCGCTCTACCGCATCCTCGAGGCGCTCGGGATCGGCGCGCACCCGACGTCGGACCTCCGCCGCGAGTTCCTCGTCTGCATGTTCCTCGTGGGGCCGCTCGAGGAGGGGTCGAAGTTCTTCGCCGCGCGGACCGTCGTCTTCCGCTGGCGCACGTTCGACGAACGGGTGGACGGATTCATCTACGCGGCCGCCGTCGCGCTCGGGTTCGCGGCGTTCGAGAACTTCTTCTACCTGCCCGCGCTCGACGCGCGGGGGCAGGTCATCCGCACGCTCTGCGCGCCGCTCGTCCACACGCTGTTCGCGTCGCTCTGGGGCTGGGGGACGGCGCACGCGCTGATCGCGGTGCGGGGCCGTGGCGCGCGGTTCCTCTGGCAGGCGGGCTCGCTCGCCGCCGCCGCGCTCGTGCACGGCGCCTACGACTTCGCGCTGCACGCAGGGGCGCCGCCCCCCGTAGTCGCCGCCATCGTGGCCGTGCTCTGGGTGGTGGTGATCCTGGGCGCGCGCCGCGCGCTCGCCGCCGACGACAGCGAACGCAAGACCCCGCCCTGCCCGGAGGGAGGGACGGAGCCGCCCGGACGATCTACACTTCCACGATGAGAACCCTCCGCCGCCGCCGGACGCATGCCGCCGCCGCGGGCGTCCTCCTGCTGGCCGGCACGGCCGCAGCCGTGGACACCGTGGACCTCCAGGTCGGGTTCCGGGACCGCGTCTCCGGGACGATCCGGCCGGCCGACGAGCGCGAAAGCTACTACCTCGCGACGTTCCCCGGCGTCGAGGTGAAGGCGACGGTGAAGCGCGTCGGGGCCGGAGCGCTCGTGCCGCGGCTCGCGCTCCTCGATGGCGACGGGATAGCGACGCTCGCCGAGGGGGCGCCGACCGCGAAGGGTGCGAAGCTCGCCGGGTATCGGGTCACGGACTCCGACGCGGTCCGGGTGCGCGTCGAGGGCGACGGAGCCGCCGACGGCGACTATCAGCTCGACCTGAAGCTCAAGGCCGCGCGCACGGCGACGTCCGTCTCCGGCGACGTGGAGCCGCAGGGGGTCCACCCGGCGGTGTTCGGCGCGCCGCGCGGCGCCGACGTGAGGATCGACGCGCGCACGCAGTCCGGGAGCGGCGCGGTGCCGCAGCTCGTCCTCCTCCGCGGGATCCGGAGCGGCGCCGTCATCGACATCTCGGGAACGGTCCCGTCGGGCACCCGGTCGGTCGCGGATGTGGACGGGCTCCCGGCCGACGACGCGTGGGAGGTCACGGTCGCGAACGGCGGCACGTCGCCGGGGGCGATCGCGGTCAAGGTGACGATCTCCGCGGCGAAGCCGCCGCGCACGACGGTGGACCTCACCGACGTTGCGCTCAACGGCGAGTTCGCCGGCGCGCAGGCCGTCGTCGGGCGGTTCGCCGACCCTGCGGCGTCCACGCTCATCGAGGGCCTCCCCGGGCTCGGGCTCGACGGCGTCTCGATCGAGATCCCTCAGGGCGCGGTCTCTCTGCCCACGCTCATCAGCATGACCGAGAGCGCCGAGGTGTTCAGCGGCGACGACGAGTCCGCGGCCGGCGGCACCGTGGAGTTCCAGCCCGCGGGCACCGAGTTCGCGATCCCCGCCACGGTCACGCTGCCCTACGACCCGGAGACCGTGGACGATCCGATGACGGACATCGAGATCGTCACGGAGAACGCCGACGGGACGCAGGAGCGGACGACGCCGTCGTCGGTGGACACCGACGCCGAGACCGTGAGCTTCCCCGCGTCGCACTTCTCGCGCTTCCAGCCGGTGACCCGCCGGCCGCGGCCGTTCGCCGGGCGCTTCGTGGCGGTCGAGATGGTCGGCGTCTGCTCCGAGGACTTCGGGAACGGAGTCTCCTTCGAACTCCACGAGCTCGATTCGCTGACCGGGCCGAGGGTGACGCGCCCCGTCGCGCGCCGCGCGCGCGGCGGAGCCGTCTTCTGGTCGCAGTCCGGCGGCAGCGCGATCCTGAACCCCGTCGCGCTGGACGCCTCGGACACGGGTTCGGCGACGGTCGTCGGCACGCAGCGCGTGGATCTCGCCGTCGGCAACGACAACTACGCGCTCGACCGCGACCGGGATCCGCGCGTCTACTCCGCGCTCTCCGCGGGATCCGCGTTCGTCCGCGCGTACCTCGTGTTCCGGCGGCCCGACGGCGCGCCGACGCCCGTGAACCTCGCCGGGCGGTGGCGCATGCTCTTCGTGGAGACGTCGGCCCGACCGGGCGGGAACATGGACGACCCGGCCGCGATCGACGTCACCGGCGTCGAGGCCGTGATCGACGTCGCCCTCGACGGGCGCGTTTCCGCGTCGTCGCAGCGGCGCGTCACGTACCGGCAGTCGTATCCGGTCTCCGAGTGGTCGCTCGATCGGAGGAACCTCGGACTCGTCGGCATCACGCTGCTGCCCTCCGGAGACGAGGCGGTGCTCCGCACGCTGCGGAACAGCGTGCCGCTCGTCCCCGCGCTCGGCGGCGAGCTCCTCGTCGGCGCCTTCGGGGGGAAGGCCGAGGACGCGGACGTCGCGCAGCTCGTGCTGCTCGTGCGGGAGGCGGACGGCGCCACGCCGCAGGCCGTCACCGACGCAGGGCGGTTCCTCTCGCGGATCTTCTCGGTGGCGCCGAGCCGCCGCGTCGGCGCGCCGGCGACGCTCGCGTTCGCCGGGACCACCGGGCCGCGGGAGCACTTCGCCGGCGATCCGCCCACGCTGCGGCAGCTCGGCACGCTGCAGATCGTCGAGCACGTCGCCGCGGGCGTGTCCGCCCTGGACTCGGTTCCGCTCGCGGGGTCGGTGGCGAACCCGTTTCGCGTGACGCCGCAGGGCCTGTACGACGCGAGCGGGATCGCGGCCGACGGCTTCGTCGTGTCGCCGCGCCCGGTCCTCCTGTTCGCCGACTCGACGCCGGACGCGATCGCCGTCGGCGCCGGGTTCCGCGCGCGCTGAACGCCGCCCGACCCGGCCGCCCCTCGGTCCTGCGGCGCGGCTACTGCACTTCGATCAGCTCGACCTGGAACACGAGCGTCGCGTTCGGCGGGATCGTCGGCGGGCTGCCGCGCGTGCCGTAGCCGAGGTTCGCGGGGATCACGAACTTGTAGACGCTCCCGGGCTTCATGAGCTGGAGCCCCTCCTGCCACCCGGTGACGACGCCGCGCAGCGGGAAGCCCGTCGGGAACGCGCGCTGGTAGGAGTTGTCGAAGCAGGTGCCGTCGGTGAGCCAGCCCGCGTAGTGGACGGTCACGCGGCTCGCGAGCGTCGGCGACTTCCCGCCGTCCGGGCCCTCCTTGATCACCTCGTACTGGAGTCCGCTCGCCGTCTTCTTCAGCTTCTCCGGCGCGGGCATCTCGAACTTCGGCACGGCCTGCGGCTTCGCCGTCTTCCCCATGCGGATCTCCCACGTGGTGGGCCCCGCGGGACCGCCCGGCTTGTCGCCGAAGCTCTCGGAGTTCGGGACCTCGAAGCGCGCGGTGCAGCCGGGTCCCATCACGTCGGGGGCCTTCTTCAGGAACGGGAGCGCGAGGTCCGCGCGGCGGCCGCTGAAGCTCTGTCCGTTCATCTCCGTGCAGATGAGGAGCTTCCCCTCCTTGTCCCACGCCGCGAGCTTCAGCTCGAAGGCGTCGTCGGGTCCGGGCGCCTCGCCCTTCGCGGGCACGTCGATCTCGTACGTCACGCCGGAGTAGAGCTCCTTCGCCTTCGACGCGTCGAGCGTCGTGCGCGACCAGAAGTCGTGGAGCGTGAGCTCGAAGTGGAGGGTCGAGTTCGGCGGGATCGCCCCGGACTGCTGCGCGCCGTAGCCGATGGCCGGCGGGATCACGAGCTCCCACCGCGCGCCCTTCGTCATGCGCTGCAGCGCCTCGTTCCAGCCGGCGATCAGGTTGCCGACCTGGAACGTCGCCGGGCCGCCGTGCTTCGCCGACGCGTCGAACTCGGTGCCGTCGTCGAGCCAGCCCCGGTACGAGACGGTGCACGGGTCGCCCATCTTCGGGCTCTTCCCGGCGCCGCCCGCTTCGAGGACCTTGATCTTCAGCCCCGACGGGGTCGTCTCCTCGGCCGGCGCGGCGCCGCCCTTGTCTTCGGAACGCGCGGCGGGCGCGAGGGCGAGTACGAGCAGCGCGGCGGTGATCGGGCGGATGTGCATCGGGCCTCCAGTGCGAGGGCGGACAAGGGACGAACCGCGGCGGACGGTACCACGGAATTCCGGGCGCGGGATCGAACCGCCGGGCGTCGGGACCGTTGGGAGGGATGCCTGATCCCCGAGCGGAACCCCGGAGAGATCCGAGGAGGTTCCGATGCAGCGCCCCGCGAAGCCGCAGGTCCGCGTCCCCGCTCCGAAGAGCCGTCCAGAGCCGCACGCCGCAGCGCACGACCCGTCGCGCAGTCCATTGCGCAGTACGTCGCGCCTCGCGCCTGCCGAGACGTTCGACGAGGCGCTCCACCGCCAGGCGAGGAACGCGCCGTGGCTCCTCTGCTCGATCGGCGTCCATGCCGTCGTGGCCGGGATCTTCCTGATGATGCCGAGTCCCGCCGCGCCGCCGGTGGAGACCGCGCAGATCATCACCGCGTCGAATCCCGAACCCGTGATCGAGCTCCCGGAGGAGCCCGAGGTGAAGCCCGAGTCGCGGGTCGAGTCGCCGGAGCCCGATCCGACGAGGGACGTGGACTTCGTCCCCGGCCCGCCGACCGAAGACCCCGGTCGCGAGGAAGACACCGAGGAGGACCGGCTGAAGGGCGACGAGTCGAACTTCACCGATCACCCGTTCGACCATCCGTCCACCTCGGCCGCGATCGGCGTGGGCGGGCCGCCCGCGGGGATGTTCGGGTACCGCGGCCGCGGGAAGCGCGGGACCGGCGGCAGCGGCCCGACCGGCGGGACGCCGAAGGCGTTCGAGGACGGCACCGCCGCCGCGCTCCGCTGGCTCCGGGACCACCAGTCGGCCGACGGCTCGTGGGACGCGGACGGGTTCCAGCACCGCTGCGTCGGAGCGTCGTGCAGCGGCACGGGCGAGTCCGCGCACGACGCCGGGCTCACCGGCCTCGCTCTCCTCTGCTTCCTCGGCGACGGGCACACGCACCAGTCGGGCGAGCACCGTGACGTCGTCCGACGCGGACTGAAGTGGCTCCGCGACCGCCAGGACGCGGAGGGCTGCTTCGCGTCGCGCGCGTCGCAGCAGTTCCAGTACGACCACGCGATCGCCGCGCTCGCGATGTGCGAGGGGTACGGGATGACGATGAGCCCGCTCTTCAAGGAGCCGGCGCAGCGGTCGGTCGACTTCATCGCGCGCAGCCGGAACCCCTACCTCGCCTGGCGCTACGGGGTCCGCGACGGCGACAACGACACGTCGGTGACCGGCTGGATGGTGATGGCGCTGAAGAGCGCGAAGGCCGCGGGTCTCGAGGTGGACGACGGAGCGTTCCGCGACTCCGTCACGTGGATCGACCGCATGACCGAGGAGGAGTTCGGGCGCGTCGGATACCAGGCGCGCGGCGCCGGCCCGGCGCGGACCGCCGCGATGCAGGACCGGTTCCCGCAGGGCGAGTCGGAGGCGATGACCGCCGTCGGCGTGCTCACGCGCATCTTCTGCGGACAGGACCCCGACAAAGAGCCTCTCGTCGGCAAGGGCCTCGCCCTCATGACGAAGAAGCTCCCGAAGTGGGATGCCGACGCGGGCACGATCGACTTCTACTACTGGTACTACGGCACCCTCGCCGCGTACCAGGCCGGCGGCGACGCGTGGAAGCAGTGGAGCGCGGCGATGAAGCCGTCGATCGTGGACCACCAGCGGCTCGAGAAGGGCCAGTGCACCTACGGATCGTGGGACCCCGAGGACCCGTGGTGCCCGGAGGGCGGACGCATCTACGCGACCGCGATCAACTGCCTCTCGCTCGAGGTCTACGACCGGTACCCGCGGGTCTTCGGCGTCCGGAGGTGAGGCGGAGTCCGGCTGCGGCGGGGCGCGCGCGTGCGCGCCCCGTCTGCGTTCCGCCGCGGAGCCCGGTCGCGTAGGATCTCCGTCGATGACCCGCGACGACGCCGGTCCCGCCGAACCCGGCGGCGCCACCGAGACCCTGACCGACGAACGCACGGCGCTCGCGCGGCCGTGGAAGGTGATCGTCCACGACGACCCCATCACGCTCATGAGCTACGTCGTGATGGTCTTCCGCAAGGTGTTCGGATACGCCGAGCCGCGGGCGCGCGAGCTCATGATGGAAGTCCACGTGAAGGGCCGCTCGATCGTGTGGACCGGCGCGCGGGAGCAGGCCGAGATGTACGCGCAGAAACTGCACGGGCACCAGCTCCTCGCGTCGATCGAGCGGGACGCGTCGTGACCGTGGTGCGGCTCCGCCGCGTCCGGGGCGGCATCGCGGCGAAGGACTGGCCCCGCTGGGGCGCCGAGCTCCTCGAACTGCTCGTGCGGCTGGCGGACCCGGAAGTGACCGGCCCCGCCGCCGAACGCATCTACCCCATGCCGACGGCGGACCTCGCGGAGTCCGCGGAGTGGCGGCGGAACGTGCACCCGGAGCTCTTCTCGCTGGTGTCGTCGGCGCGGGACATCGTGGCGACGGACTTCTCGAAGTCGGATCGCGGCGCGCGCGGCGAGATCCGGGAACTGGTGATCCCCGACGCGCACCGCGCCGCGTGGATCTCCGCGCTCCAGGTCGCGCGACTCCGCCTCGCGTCCGAGTACTCGCTCGACGCGGGCACCATGCGCGCGCCGCCCGACGAACTTCCGGACGCTCTCCGCGGACCCGTCGAGATCGTCGATTTCTACGGATGGATGCAGGAGATGCTGCTCGCGGCCGACGGCGAGGACGCCGACGGAGGCGCGGCCGGCGCGGGCGAGCCAGAGGCCGCGGGCGACGCCGCCAAGGGCAGGCGCAGGAAGAGCGGCGGTTCGCCGGCCGGAAAGAAGCAAGCGCCGAAGCAGAATCCCGGATCGACGTCGCCGAAGCGGCAGCGGAAACCCTCGCGGAAGCGCCGCCCCGGGCGCGGCGACGGCGGCGCGGCCGACCCCGGCTCCGCCTGACGACCCCGGCTCGAACCGACGGCGCCGGTCCGCCGGGGCAGGGAGAGGAGGGCGCCCCGTCCCCGCGAGGTTCGGGGTGCCGCGGGGCGGGCTGTCCGTATCCTCCCGGTGTGCCCGAATCGAAGGAACCTGAGCTGGCCGCGGGGACGCGGCTCGCGCACTACGAGATCCTCCGCCGGATCGGGTCCGGCGCCATGGGCACCGTGTACGAGGCCCACGACGAGGCGCTCGACCGGTCCGTCGCCGTGAAGGTGCTGCGCGCGCACGTCGCCGGGGATCCGGCCTTCGCGCAGCGGTTCCTCCGCGAGGCGCGCGCCGCGGCGCGCGTGAGCCACGTCAACCTCGTGCACGTCTACTTCGTCGGCGGCGAGGGGCCGCGCACGTTCTTCGCGATGGAGTTCGTGCGGGGGCGGACGCTCGAGGAGCTCGTCACGGAGCGGGGGCAGCTCCCGCTCGCGGACGTGGTCGAGATCGGGGTGCAGGCCGCGCGGGGGCTCGGCGCCGCGCACGCGGTGGGCGTCGTCCACCGCGACGTGAAGCCGTCGAACGTGCTCCTGGACGAGGCGGGGGTCGTGAAGGTCACCGACTTCGGCCTCGCCCGCTCGCTCGACGCCGACGTGAACGCGTCCCACGGCGGCCTCACCGGCACGCCCACGTTCATGAGCCCCGAGCAGTTCCGCGGGCAGCTCGCGGGCCCCGCGGCCGACACGTACTCGCTCGGACTCGTCCTCTGGTACCTGCTCGCCGGTCGTCCGCCGTTCGCGGCGCAGTCGCTCGGCGAGTTGCTCGACCAGCAGATGAACCACCCCCTCCCGCCGCTCGCCGCGGCGCGGCCGGACCTCTCCCCGCAGGTGGACGAGGCGCTCGCCCGGCTCTGCGCGAAGGATCCGGCCGCGAGGCCGCAGACGATGGCCGAGGTCGCGGCGATCCTCGACTCGCTCCGGCCCCGCGAGATCGTGCCCGCGCCGCTCACCACCCGCGGCGTCGCGTGGGCGATCGACAACGCGATCGCGCTGTCGCTGGCCGCGGCGGTGGACCTCGTCCTCATCGGGATCCACCACGGGCTCGACCGTCTGGGCATCGCGCCCCTCGACCGCGAGACCGCGGACTTCGTCGGATCGCACGTGCTGCCGCTCTTCTTCGCGGGCACGTTCGCGGCGGCGTTCCTCCTCAGCGAGACGATCTGGGGCTCCACGCCGGGGAAGTGGCTCCTCGGGGTGCGCATCGTGCGGGCGGACGGCACGCGGGCGGGCGCGTCGGCCGCGGCGCTGCGGCTCCTGCTGCGGTCGCCGTGGATCGTGTTCGTCGCCGCGTCGTCGCTGCCGCTCCCCGGAGGGCTGCTCACGCTCCTCGCGGCCTCGAGCCAGCTCGTCGCGATCGTCGCGGGCATCGTGGTCGGCGTCTTCCGCGGCGGGACGACGCTCTCCGACGTGGTCACGCGGACGCGGGTCGCGTATCGTCTGACGCGCTGACACCGCCCGCCTCGCGCGCAGTCCCGCGCGCGTCCCGGGCACGGAGCGGCGTCGGCGGAGGGACCGTCCATGAACGACGAGATGGTGATCGCGGCGTACCGTCCGAAGGCGGGGCAGGACGCGGCGGTGCTCGCGCTGATCGCCCGCCATGTCCCGACGCTCCGCGCCGAGGGGCTCGCCACGCAGCGGCCGGTGCTCCTCATGCGCGCGTCCGACGGCACCTACCTCGAGATCTTCGAGTGGAAGGGCGGGACCGCGTCGTCGGACGCCGCGCACCACAACCCGCGCGTGCTCGCGATCTGGGGTCCGATGCACGAGGCGTGCGAGTTCGTCTCGCTCGGCGCGCTGCCGGAGGCGGGCCACCCGTTCCCGCACTTCAAGGCGGTGGACGGCGTCGTGGCCTGAGAAGACGAACCCCGAGCGTCGGCCCTTCCGCGGAGCCTGCCGGCAAGGCGCACGGACGAAGGCGACTCGACCGAGCGAGTCGCCGAGGCCGCGCAACGCAGCCTGAACGCTTCGCGGACGGGCCGCGATGCGGCCGCGCGACGTGCATCGAATCGCCGAAGGACTTCCCGCAGGCTCGAACCTCGCACGTTGCGTGACCGGCGCCGGGATTCGCTTCGCGACGCCCTCCGACGGCGGCGGCCGGCGCAGCGCACGGCACCGGCCGACCGGCCTGCCGCGCGCACGGCGGACGCCACGCCCGAGCGTCGGAGTCGGAACCGCGCAGCGGAGCGGTCGGATGGCGCCGGCGGACTCCTGACGGCGGTTCAGAGCGGTCGTCCGGAGCCCTGGAATCGAAGCGGCCGGGCCCCGAGGGGACCCGGCCGCGGGTTCGTACAGGTGCGCGCAGACGTCTCGCCGGGGGGCGAACCGTGCGCGACGCGCTACCGGCGCGAGGGCGGAGGCGGCGGCGGCGGGCGCCGCGGAGGCGGGTTGCGGTTGTCGCCGCCACCGCCGCCCCGGTCGCCACCGGAGTCGCCGCCGCCACCGCCACCACCGCCGTCATCCTTCGGAGGCGGCGGGGGCCTGCGGCCCGGGGGCGGATCCTTCGGCGGGTCCTTCGGAGGATCCTTCGGGGGGTCCTTCGGCGGACGGCGCTTCGGATCGGCCGGCGGATCCTTGGGGGGATCCTTGGGCGGGTCCTTGGGAGGATCCTTCGGCGGGTCCTTCGGGGGATCGCTGGGCGGCTCGTCCGGCGGGTCCTTCGGGGGG
Source organism: Planctomycetota bacterium (assembly GCA_022072415.1). Classification (GTDB taxonomy): domain Bacteria; phylum Planctomycetota; class JAJSAM01; order JAJSAM01; family JAJVHW01; genus JAJVHW01. The sequence goes on along the minus strand of JAJVHW010000035.1, from coordinate 6,405 downwards.
TCCTTGGGCGGGTCCTTCGGCGGATCGGCGGGGGGCTCCGTCGGGGGCTCGCGCGGAGGATCGCGCGGCGGCGGCGGGCGCCGCGGCGGCGGGTCCTTCGGCGGGCAGGGCGGCTCGTCCGGTGCGTCCTTCGGCGGATCCTGTGGCGGCGTGTCGCCCTGCGACGGCGGAGTCTCGTCCGCGTACGCCGCGGCAGCCGTCATGGACGGACCGAGGACGAGGGCCAGCGCAAGGGCCAGGCCGATCGTCCTGCGGCGCGTGCAGTTCGTCATGTCGATGCTCCCTTCTCGGTTCGTCGGCGGGGTGCGATCCCGTGCGGGCGTCCGCCGACCCGGGGCACTCTACTCCGCCCGGATTCCCGCTCGTGAGCGGGTCGTGAGGAACCGCGGCGAGGCTCGCGCGAGGGAGCTTTCGGGGGCCAGCGTCGCACAGGGGCCGACGACCGGGAGCGTCGCCGGGGGCCCGCAGACCCGTTTGCGACGGGTGTCGGGGATCGGACCGCCCCGGCGACGACGGCCGCCGCGGCGGTCCGACGGTCGCCCCGGGAGTCGAAGCTGACGGCCGACGCTGACGGCCGATGCTGGCGGTCGACGCCGATGGCCGAAGCTCACGGTTGGCGCGGACGGTCGACGCGGACGGCCCGTGCCGACGGTCGACGCCGACGGTTGACGCGGACGGTTGACGCCGACGGCCGATGCTGACGGCCGGTGCCGACGGTGGCCTCGGCGGCTACCTCGACTTGCTCTTCTTCTCCGCGAGCTGCGTCTCGATCTTCTCGGCCTCGCGGCAGGCGTCGTCGAAGAACTCGCCGATGCGGAGCTCCGAGAAGCGGATCTGGTCGTAGGCGGCCAGCGCCTCGTCGGGCTTCTTCTGCTTCGCCAGTTCGCGGGCCTTCGCGAGAGCCGCCTTCTGCTCGTCCATGCGCGCCTGGAGCGACTGCCAGTACTCGGCATACGCCTTCGCGGTGGACAGGTTCGAGCGGATGAACGAGGCGGCGGTCTTGCCGGTCGCGAAGTCCTCGGACTTCGCGATCACCGAGAGGTCGTGGGCGACGAGCGCGAACGACGGGCCCGCGCCGAGGCCGAGCAGTTCGGCGGTGGCGCGATCGCTCCGGTCCATGTCCACCTCGACGCAGCGGACCAGCGGTCCCCAGCGGGTGAACTCGTCCTCGGCCATCACGCCGCACTGCTTCGCGGCGGCCTTGCCGTCCGCGGTCAGGTCCGACTGCTTCTTCACGTCCTCGTGGCCGAAGTGAAAGTAGAGGAACACCGGGCGCGGGTCCATCGGGTGGATGCGGAGGAGCTTCTTCAGCCGGTCCTCGTGCGTCTCGGCCTTGCCGCCGTCGTCCGGCGTCGTGGCGCCGGCCGCGGGCAGGCGGACCTCGATCCACTGGACCGCGGTCACGCGGGACACGTCGCCGGCCGGGCCGGTCGCGGCGCCGCCGCGCCCCCCGCCGGTGCGTCCGCCACCCATGCCACCTCCGCTCGCGGCGCCGCCGGCGCCGCCTCCGCCGCCGCATCAGCCGGCTTGCGCAGGCTCCCAGACGGAGTAGCCCGTAGCGAGCAGGGCGATGGCCGACAGTGCGAGCAGCGTGGACGTGCGCATGCGATGAGACTCCTCACGGCGGAACGGAGGTCCGGGCTCCCTCCGAATGAACGGGGAAGCCTACCATGACGCGCGGTACCTGCGCCACCCGGTGGGCGTCCCTTCGTTTCGGCGCAGGCTCGACCGGAGGCAGGATTCCCGCTTCCGCCGGGGTTTGGACGCGCATCAGGCCGGCTCCGACAGGAACCCGAAGGTGCGTTGGTTCTCGCGACACTCCCGTCGGCCGCCCGGAGCCGAGGGGTCCATCCGGGTGGCGAGCCCCACGGCGCGCGCGATCGCGCCGACGCGTGCCGCGACGTCCTGCCGGACCTCGGCGGGGAGAGTCCGGCCCGCGCGGGTCCACATCTCGTACCGCGCCGCGACGCGCGGATACGCCGCGCGGAGCCGGCCGAGGAGCCACGGCCGCGCCGACCCCTCGAGGAACACGGTCTGGTGCGCGACGTACGCCGCGCCGGCCTCGCGCATCGATCCGAGGAGATGGCGTAGATCGGCATCGCCGTCGGTGATCCCCGGCAGCACAGGCATCAGGAACAGCCCCGCGCGAACCCCGGCACGCGACAGCGCGCGCACGACGCCGATCCGGGCCGACGGCGTCGGCGCCTTCGGTTCCAGCAGGCGGGCGAGCCTCGCGTCGGGCGTGGTGACCGTGACGTTCACGCGCAGCGAGTTGGACTCCGCCACCTTGCGCAGAAGGTCGATGTCGCGCAGCACCACGTTCGACTTCGTGGTGATCGACACCCGGAGGCCGCGCGCCTGCGCGAGTTCGCGGAGCGCGCCGCGCATCTGCCCTTCGCGCCTCTCCACGGGCTGGTACGGATCGGTGGCCGTGCCGAACGCGATGTGCTGGCCCGGCTCGACCTTCGTGCGGAGTTCGCGGCGGAGCGCGGCGACGAACCCTTCCTTCACGTAGATCCGCTCCTGGAAATCGCGCGGATCGGCGTGGCCCAGCCAGGCGTGGGTCGGACGGGCGTAGCAGTACCCGCAGGCGTACTCGCAGCCGCGGAACGGGTTCGCCGACCAGTCGAACCACGCGGCCTGCGGCCCGGTCTGGCGGGTGAGTGCCGTGCGCGCCGGGATGCGGTCGAACGTGACGCCACGGGCCCGGAGGGCAGGCGGGGGCCCGCCGCGCGGCGTCGGTGCCGACGTTGCGGACGCGAACGGTGGCGACGCGAACGGTGGCGACGTGGACGGTGACGACACGGACGACGGGGTCTCGGGTGCTTTGCGGTGCCGTCGCACGCCGACGGCTGGCAGGGGGTCCTCCGCCGTGTCGGCGGAGAGGAACGTCGTTTCGCGCGGGTGCGCGGTCGCGACGTCGGGGATGCGGAAGAGGAGCGGGGTGTCCATGCCTAACAAAATACTACATGGCAGGGACATGGTGCGCGGCGGATGTCGCGTGCGGGGCGGCCGGACCGGGACGTCCGGCGTCGCCACTGGATCGCAAGCGATTGCTCTCGCTCGACTTGCGACGGGGATGCCGCGCCGTCGGAGGCTTCCGTGCGGGACCTCTCGCGCATGTCGGCCGTCGAGCTCGGGATCACGGCCAGGCGGTGCAGCTCCGGGTCCCCGCGGATGTCGCGGGCACCGTCGCCGCGACGAGCCCTACTTCTTCTCGGGACCCTCCACGATCTCCCGGATCCGCCCCTCGAACTCCTGCCCGCGGGGGTCGGCGCGCACCTCGTCGAAGAGCTTCCGCGCGAGCTCGGCGGCGCCGAGGTTCCACTCGGTCTCGCCGGCCAGCACCTTGACCCGGACGGCCTCGCGCGCGCGGGCGTCGCCCGCGGCCTTCTTCTTCGCCTCGTCAGTGCCGTTCGCCATCTCGTCGAGCAGGCGGACGGCCTCCTTCCCCTGATCCGTCGCGGGGAACTGCGACTCGAGCTTCGCGAGCGCCGCGAGCGCATTCGGGAGCCCCTGCTCGCCCTTCCCGAGGAGCACCTTCGCCGCGCGCATCCACGCGGCGGGGAACATCTTCGCCCGGTCGCGTGTGGCGTCGATCAGGGCGAGCCCGCCGGGGAGCGTCTCGTCCTTCCGGAGCGCGTCGAGGACCCGGTTCGCCTCGGCGTACCAGGTGGCCGACATGGCGGCGGACGCGCGGAGGAACCGGTCGCGGTGCGTGTCGCTCGTCCAGCTCTTCACGCCGAAGCGGTGTCCGTTCGCCTCGTACTCCCGGCCCGCCGCGGTGCGCCGTCCCGCGCCCTTCGGGCTGACGTGGCAGTGCCCGCAGTCCTTCGATTCCTTCCGCGCGTAGTCCTGGGTGGCGGCGGCCGGGGACGAGCCGATCGCGAGCGCCGCGACGCCCGCCACCGCGAGCGCGGCGCAGAGGGAGCCCAGGATCCGGCGGGGAATCGTCATCATCGGCGGCACTTCCAACACCCGACCTCGCAGCCGGGTTCCGGTGCGGGGTCTTGACTCGGCCGGTGGAACGGTACCATCGAAGGGAATGCGCGCGCCGCGCTCGTCCCGCCGGATTCCCCGCGCCCGAAGGGCGCTCGCGCTCGTTGCGGGCGCGGCGGCTGCGGTCGGCGTCGTTTCCGGGGGCGCGCGGAGCACCGGCGCCGACCCGCCGCCGCCGATCGTCTTCGAGGATCTCTCCACGGTGTCCGGCGGACCGATCGACTTCGGGTCGCCGGTGTCGCAGATCCTCCTCTCGACGTGCGCGTTCCTCGACGCGGACGGCGACGGCTGGGACGACATCCTCTCGCTCACCGGACAGGGGCAGCCGGCGATCTTCATGCTGAACCGCCCGGACGGAGCGGGCGGCCGCACGTTCGTCCCCGCGCCCGCGGGGCACGGGTTCGACTCCGCTCCGGTCGTCGAGCGCGACGGCGCGGGGCTCGCCGTCGCCGACTTCGACAACGACGGCGACGAGGACGTGTTCCTCGGGAACGCGTACAAGAACTGGCTCCCCGCGGGGACGGGCCTGCGCGCGATGCTCGTGAACGACGGCTCCGGCCGCTTCACCGACGTGGCGCCGGAACTCGGCCTCGCGGGCGGCGACGACACGTGCGCGTCGGCCGTGTTCTTCGACATGGAGATGGACGGCGACCTCGACCTCCTCGCCTGCAACGCGCGGTACATCGGCCGCGACCGGCTCGGCGACGGCGTCGCGTCGCTCTTCCGGAACACGCTGGCCGAGACCGGCACCCTCGGCTTCGTCGAGGAGGCCGCGGCTCGCGGCGTCACCGAGGACGGCGTGGACCCGTGGGCGATCCTCGCGTTCGACAAGGACGGCGACGGCGACGACGACCTCCTCATCAGCCACGACTTCGGCGGGAAGACGCAGCTCTTCCGGAACGACGGCGCGGGGTACTTCACGGACGTCACGTCGGAGTCGGGCACCGGCGTCGGCGACGACGCAGATCCCTCGACCTTCGGCGACGACGCGTACGCGGCCATGGGCATCGCCCCCGGCGATCCGGACCACGACGGCGACCTCGACCTCTACATCACCGACACGCGGCGGAACCCGCTCTACCTGAACGACGGGTCGGGGCGCTTCACGCACGTCGGCGACACGCGCGGCGTGCGCTGCGGCACCGTCACGTGGGGCTGCAACTTCGCGGACTTCGACCTCGACGGGTGGGAGGACCTCTACGTCGCGGGCGGCGACGTGTTCAGCCTGACGCGCCCGGAAATCGTGAGCTACCTCTTCCGGAACGACGGCGGCGGCGCGACGTTCACCGACGTGGTCGCCACGTCCGGGATCCGGAACGACTACCCGCTCAACCGGAACCACGGGTCCGCCGTCGCCGACTTCGACGCCGACGGGCGCCCCGACCTGTTCGTGGCGCGGGCCGAGACCGAGGGCGCATCGCCCTATCTCTACCGGAACGTGACCGACACGACGGGCCGCCGGTGGCTCTCCGTGCGCCTCGTCGGGAACGGCCGCACGTCGAACACGAGCGCCGTCGGCGCGGTCGTGCGCGTGACGCCCCTCGACGGATCGGGCGCGCCGATCGTCGGGATGACGCAGATGCAGCAGGTCTGGTCCGCGGAGAGCCGCGCGTCGCGGTCGTCGCTCCGGCGCCACTTCGGGCTCGGGTTCGGCGCGGAGTCGGCCGACGTCGAGGTGACGTGGCCCCGCGCCGGCTCGCTCGAGTCGCGACGCCAGACGTTCCGCGGCGTCCCGGTGGACGTGCGCATCACGATCCACGAGGACCCGCCCGAGGACCGGTGGACGATCGGAGAACAGGCGACCGCGGTCGTTCCGGACGGGCGCACGACCGTGGTCGCGGTCGAAGGCGACGGGGTGCCGGATCCTCTCGTCGTGCTGTCGGTCGCCGACGGACCGGGGTGGGTCTCGGTCGGCGAGTTCGACGAAGTCGGCGGCGGGGGATGGTCCCTCGAGGTGTCGGCGCCGCGCGTCGCGGAATCCGCGACGACGCACGTCACGCTCGCCGCGCAGCCGCGGACGCCGCCGTTCACGCCGGGCGCGCAGGCGCTCTCTGTCCACGTCGTTCCCGCTCCGCGCATCGTCGAACTCCGCCGGCGGAGTTCCCGCGCGAAGATCCGCATCCGGGGCGACCACCTCGAGATGGCCGGTCTGCAGGTGACCGCCGGCGGGCTGCCCTGCAAGGCGGGGAAGCCGCGCGTCCGGCCGGACGGCGCGGGCGGGACGATCTCCTGGATCGACGTGACCGTTCCGCGCGCCGCGCTTCGTTCCGCCCCGAAGGGCGCGTGCGTGGTCACGGTGACCGACCCTCTGACGGGGTTCTCGTCGTCGGAGGAGTACTGATGCGGCGCGCGTTCCGCTCCGCGCCCCGCGCCGCGGCCGCCGCGGCGGCCGTGCTCGCGATGTCG
>JAJVHW010000074.1 GCA_022072415.1 Planctomycetota bacterium | reverse complement strand
CGGCCGGACCCCGCGGCGCGGGGCGGGCGGCGGAGCCACGCGAGCCACGCCTGCTGCTCGAGGTCGTCGGCGTCCGGTCCGTCGCCGGCGAGCGCCCGCGCCACGCGGCGGACCCACTCCCGCTCGGCCGCGAGGGCGTCGAGCGCCCCGCCGGAAGGGACGGGGGGAACGAAGTGCCCCCCCGCGTGCGTGGGACAGGAGGCCGCGGGGACTCCGTCGGGGGGCGGGGGGGAGGGGGCCATCGCTCCTCCTTGGATGCCGGAGGGGGCCGGATCACGAAGGGGATTCGTTCAACGGACGCCACGGGGCGCGTTCACTCTGATGGACGCGCCGGGCCGTCGGAGGCCCGATCCGGGCCTCGCGCAGGCTCGCCGCGTGCCGTCCCCCGGCGGCAAGGGGATTGCTCCCCGCCGGGTCCTGCGGCCCGTGATCGGTCCGCCCGGAAGGTGCACACCATGGCCGAACCCCAGAGCAGCCCGTCCCAGAGCCCGCCGCCTCCCTCGGGGTCGGGCGCTCCCGTGTCGTTCCTCCTTCTGGCGGTGAGCCTGCTTCTCCTCGCCGGGGCCATCTTCTTCGTGATCTACCGCTCGAAGAACGCCGGGTCCGGCGGCGGCGGCACGCCGCCGGCGACGGGGACCGGGTCCCGGGACGGCGGACGCGACGCCGGCGGGGGCGGGGTGCTCGATCCGCGGGTGCGGAGCGCGATGGACCTCGTCGAGGGCGACTTCGGCGGGAGCGCGGCGGCCGACTGGGAGAGCAAGGCGCGGTCGCTCGCGAACCTTCAGCAGGAGCGCCAGGCGGACATCTCGAACGAGAACCGCTACCTCACCAACGCGGGGCGGAAGCCGATGCGCCACGTGCCGGCGCTGTCGGAGGCCGACGCGAAGCGGCGGAAGGAGCACATCGAGGCCCTCGCGGCGCTCGGTCCGGCGCTCGACGTGGAGAAGGCGGTCCGCGGAGCGTTCCCGTCGTCGAAGGGCGACGAGCGCGACACGAACCGCGGCATCGAGTCGCTGGCCGCGTGGCTCGACCGTGCCGGGCGTCTCGAGGCCTGCGGGTTCGCCACGGGCGACACCGACGGCGACGGCCGCCGCGAGCTGATCGACGCGTGGGGGAACCCGCTGATCTACTTCTCCGGCGACGACTACGGCACGCGGCAGGACGTGTCCCGCATCCGCTCCGACGAGCGTGACGCCTCGGGCGCGATCTTCGCGCACCAGCGCTTCGGCTGGGTGGACCAGGAGGGGCGCATCCAGCTCCCGTACTCCGAGGAGTCCCGCCAGTACTTCGACGACGGCCGCTGGCAGGCCGAGCAGCGCTACCAGCTCTGGAGCTGCGGGCCGAACGGCACCGACGACGGCGGGAGCTTCGACGACGCCTCGTCGTGGGGCCTGCGTTGAGGCATCGTCCCGAAACAACCGACACACTTCGTCACGCGGCTTGCGGCGGTCCGTTCGTGCGGCTCCAGCGGTCCGGAGGCGCAAGCCGCGCGCCAGCAAGCTGCCGCGATGCAACGGGCAGTCATCTCAACTGCCTGCGGCGTTGGGCTCGCGCCGCAACTCCCTCCGTCGAGTTGGCGCCGCTCGCCCGCCTTGCAGCCGGCTCGCTGCATCGCGGCGAAGTGTGCCACTTGTCTCGGGACGACGCCTGAGCGCCTCCGGGAGAACGAGGCGGAAAGTTGCCCTGCGCCGGAGGGCGGCGCGGAGAAGCTAGGGCCATGTCCCGACTCCGCGCGCTGCCGGCCGTCGCGAAGCTCCTCGTCCGGGAGGACGTCGCCGCCTGGGCGGCGCGCCATCCCCGCGTGGACGTGACGTCGGCGCTCCGCCGCTCCCTCGACGAGGCCCGCGACGCCGTGAAGGGCGGCGCCCCGGCGCCGTCGGACGACCGGATCGCCGCCCGCGCGGGCGAGATCCTCGCCGCCTCGTCGCGCGCGGGGCTCCGCCGCGTCGTCAACGCGACCGGCGTGATCCTCCACACCGGGCTCGGCCGCGCGGTGCTCCCGCAGGCGGCGATGGACGCCCTCGCCGCGGAGGCCGGCGGCTACTGCCTCCTCGCCCTCGACGACGAGACGAACGAACGCGGGCGCCGCGAGCGGTTCTGCGAGTCGATCCTCCGCGACCTCACGGGCTGCGAGGCCGCGACGATCGTCAACAACAACGCGGCCGCGTGCATGCTCGTGCTGAACACGATGGCGGCCGGACGCGAGGTGATCGTCTCCCGCGGGCAGCTCGTCGAGATCGGCGGCGCGTTCCGCATGCCGGACGTGATGGCCCGCTCCGGCTGCCGCATGGTCGAGGTCGGCTGCACGAACAAGACGCACCTCGCCGACTACCGCCGCGCGATCGGGCCGGACACGGCGGCGATCCTGCGCGTCCATCCGAGCAACTACCGCGTGGTCGGGTTCCAGAGCGAGCCGTCCATCGCGGAGCTCGTCGCGCTCGGCCGCGAGCACGGGATCCCCGTCATCGACGACCTCGGATCCGGCGCCCTCGTGAAGCTCGGCGTCACGTTCGACGAACCGCTCGTCTCCGAATCGCTCGAGGCCGGCGCCGCGGTCGTCACGTGCAGCGCCGACAAGCTGATCGGCGGGCCGCAGGGCGGGATCATCCTCGGGCGGAAGGACGTGGTCGCCGCGTGCGACGACAACCAGCTCGCCCGTGCGCTCCGCGTCGGCAAGCTCGACCTCATCGCCCTCGAGGCGACGCTCCGGCTCTTCAAGGACCCCGAGAAGCTCCTCCGCGACCACCCGACCGCGCGGATGCTCGCGGAGCCGAAGGCCTCCGTGGCGAAGCGCGCCGAGGCGCTTGCGGCCGCGATCCGCGCGGCCGTCCCGTCGGCGTCGCCGGCGGTCGTGGACGCGGACGCCTACGCCGGGAGCGGCGCGCTCCCGATCCGCACGATCCCGAGCAAGGCGGTGGCCGTCGATCCGCCGCGCGGCGCGTCGGCCACGGACTGCGCGCGCCGCCTCCGCACGGGCGACCCGTCGCTCTTCGTCCGCATCGACGAGGACCGCCTCGTGCTCGACCCGCGGACGCTCCAGCCCGGCGAGGAGGCGCAGGCCGTCGCCGCGCTCGCCGCGCTCTGGCTCACGGGATGAACGGGCAGGCGCAGGGCGACTTCCCGCACTTCGGGCAGCCGGCGCCGTAGCAGCGGGCGAGGGCGTCGGCGACGTCGATCCCGGCGAGGTTCGCCACGGAGACGAGCCACGCGAACGCGTCGGCGAACTCGCGCTCCCGGTCGTCGCGCGTCCCCTTCCGGAGCGCGCGGCTCACTTCGCCGACCTCCTCGACGAACCACCCGAAGGTGCGGTCGATGCCCCGCTCGCGGTCGCGGGAGCCGTACCGCTCCTCCATCCACCGCTGGAACTCGCGGACGGTCAGGAGCCCGGGGTCGGCCGGGGCGCGCGCGCGGCGCCTCCCCGGCTTCGCGGCGCGCCGCGCGGCCACGCTACTTCATCTTCCGGAGGGTCACGAGCGTCAGGTCGTCCACCTGCGCCGCGCCCTCGTGGAAGAGGTCGAAGTCGTTCGCCACGAAGTTCACGCACGCGGCGCTGTTCTTCGGGGCCTCGCGGTTCAGCACGTAATAGAAGCGCTCGTCGCCGTACTGCGCGCCGCCCGCGTTCTTCGCCTGGATCGCGCCGTCGGTGAAGAGGAAGATCCGGTCCGCCTTCTCGAGCTGGACGGCCTTCTCGGCGATCGTCTTGTCGAAGACCGGTCCGGCGTCGAGCCCCAGCGCGATGCCCTCGGAGTGGAGCTTCGCCGACGCCTTCTTCGCGGCCTTCCAGAGCACCAGCGGAAGGTGCTGCGCGCTCGCCACGCGCACGATGCCCGTGGACCGGGTGTAGACCGCGTAGAGCGCCGTCACGTAGACCCCGCGCGGGAGCTCCTTCGCGAACGCGCGGTTCAGCAGCTTCAGCATCTCGGCGGGGGACCTCTCCCCGTAGGCCACGGCGCGGAAGAGCGCGCGGACCTGCGCCATGTAGAGCGCGCCGCGGACGCCGCGCATGTTCGGGATGTCGGCGACGAACAGGCCGACGTTGTCCTCGTCCACGTTGATCACGTCGAAGTAGTCGTTCCCGACGTCCGGGCAGGTCTTCTGCGTGGACTCGATCTCCACGTCGTCGGGCCGCTTGAACGCGCGGCTCGGCGAGAGGCCCTCGGCGATCTCCGCGGTCGGCTGGACGACCACCTGCTGCGTGACGATCTGCGGCACGGCGACGACGGACGCCGACGCCGCCTGCGCGTTCGCGAGGATCCTCTGCACGTTCTTCGCGGCGGCCTGCACGACGTCCGGCCCCTGGGCGGAGATCTTCACGGAGAGGTCGCCCTTCGCGGCGGCCTCCGTGTCCACGGCGAGCTTCCGCACGGCCTTCACGGGACCGAGCGAGAGCAGGAACGCGGTGAGGAACGCGCCGAGGAACGCCGCCCCCGCCGCTGCGCCGCCCGCGCCGCCGAGGGACGCACCGTCCGGCGCGCGGAGGGAGACGTAGGCCGTGCCGTCCGGCTTGCCCTCGCGGCTGAAGACGGGGTGCGTGTAGACGCGGGCGAGTCCGGCCTGCGTGCTGACGACGTAGACGTTCGTGGCGCCGAGCGTCGCGACCGGGCGCGCCTCCCGCGGGAGGCTCGAGACGGCGCCCTCCGCGAGGGACGTCGCCTTGCTGTCGGAGGTCAGGATCACCGCGCCGAGGAAGGACCCCGGCTGGGTGCCCTGCGCCGTCTTCAGGCCGGACTTCTTCTGCGACTCGAGCGTCGTGTCCCGCGGATCGTTCGGCGGGTAGAGGAGGTCGAGCCCCGGGCGCCAGTCCTTGCCGGAGCGGTTCACGCCGCGCTTCCAGTCCTCGAACGCGCTCTTGATGATCTCCTGCTCGCGCTTGTCGGGGATCTGCCCGAGCTTCGCGGACAGGTCGTCCTCGGCCTTCCGCCGGACCTCGGCCGACGAGCCGAACCCCGGCCGCCAGAAGTCGGAGGGCGCCGCCGCGAGCATGCGGACGGCCTGGATTCCGCCCTGGTCGAGCGTCTCCGCCGGGTCCTTGACCACCATGCCCCCGACCACCGTGACCGCCACGAAGGCAAGCACCGCCGCCACGAGCCCGGCCATGAAGGCCGTCGGCAGCGCGAAGCTCGGGCCCGTCGGGACCTTCGCCGGGCGCTCGCGCCCGCCGCGCGCCTCCGCCATCGGCTCCGCGACCACGACCTCTTCCGCCGGCGCCTCGGCTTCGGCGCCTCGGCGCGGACGTCGCTCCCTGGCCATCGTCTACCTCCGCCCGGGACGGCCGCCCGCACCGCGGGAGCCGCCCAGCCGGGCGATTGTGGGGCCGGGCGGGGAAGGGGTCAACAACGACGGGCGTGGTCTCCCGCGCCGGAGGGCTCTGCGGGACGATTGCGGGTTGCGGCTCTGCGTTACGGCTCTGCGGCAGGATCGCTAGGCGGCTCGGGCCCAGGAGTCCACGGCCCAGAGGACGGCCCCTCCGTAGAGGCCGCCGACGACGTCGTCGAGGAGCACCCCCCAGCCCGACGGGAGCCGCTCGCACCACCCGGCCGGGAAGGGCTTCCAGATGTCGAACAGCCGGAAGACGAAGAACGCCGCGGCGAGGTGGACGAGGTCGATCCGCGGCAGGAAGGCGAGCGTGGCCCAGTAGCCTGCCACCTCGTCGAGCACGATGATCCCGGGGTCCTTCCGCCCGGACGACGCCTCGATCACCGGAGTGAGCAGCACGGTCAGCGCGCCCGCCATGACGATCCACGCCGCGGCCACCAGGTGCCCGCGCGACGCGAGGTCCGGGAAGAGCTCGAACATGCCCCACGCGGCGACCGCGGCGCCGAACGTGCCCGCCGTGCCGGGGGCGACCGGGGAGAACCCGAACCCGAAGAAGCTGACGATCAGTTTCGCGACGGCGGTCATGGAACTCCTCGGCGCCGACCGCCGTGTGTCGGTCAGGCCGTGGCCGAAGTGAACGCGTCCCACTGCGCGCGCGTGAAGAAGATCTCGCGTGCGCCGCCGGGGGCGTCGGGGCCGAGCATCCCGGCCGTGGTCATCTGGTCGAGGAGGCGGAGCGACCGCGCATAGCCGATCCCGAGCGCGCGCTGGAGGACGACGGCCGACGCGCGGCTCCGCGCGAGGACCGCATCCACGGCGCCGTGGAAGAGCGGATCGAGCTCCATCGTGTGGAGCGCGGCGAGGTCGCACGCCGGCGGCGCGAACAGGCGGAGCTGTTCGGTGGACGGAGCGGGCTCCGCCGCGGGCGCCGCGGCCGGGGCGACCACAGACGACTCGGAGATCGTCGCCTCGACGGCAGGCGACTCCGTGGCTGCCGCCGCGACGGGGGTCTCCTCCACGGCAGGGGCCTCGACGGCTGGCGACTCGACGGCGGGCGCCTCGACGGCAGGCGCCGCGACGGGGGCCTCTTCCACGGCGGCCGCAGCGACTGCGTGCGCGGCTTCCTGGGCGTCCGCGAACACGTCCTGCGTGATCTCGTTGGTGTCGGCCTCGCGCGGCTCCGATTCGTCGGCGGCCGCGTGAAACGGGGCTGCGGACTCGACGGCGGGGACCTCGGCGGCGGGGATCTCGACGTCCGGCGACTCATGGGCGACGGCCGGGAAGTCCCAGATCTCCGGCGCGGGGACGGACTGCGTCGCCGGTTCGGCGGACACGACGGACTCGATGGCGGGGTCGGAGGTCGGAGCCGTCTCGACGACGCTCACGATCGCCTCGTGCAGGGACGCCGGGGCGGGATTGGTGGCAGGCGCAGACTCGATCGGGCCCTCCGGGAGGTCGGCCGCGACCTCGTCGTAGCCGAAGACCACGAGGTCGTCCTCGAGGATCGAGTCGGACACGGAGACGTACTCTTCCGCCGCCGCGACGGACGCGGGCGCGGGGCCCGCGGGCGCCTCGCCGTACGCGCGCACGATCTCGTCGGCGGCGGACGCCCCGTCGTTCGGCATCCCGAGCGACGCGTAGCGCGGGACCTCGACCGACTGGACGAACACCGGCTCGTCCACGAGGATCACGTCGTCGGCGTAGCCGATCCCGCTGCCGAAGTCCGATTCAGCGTCCGCGGACGCGACCGGCGGCACCGGCGCCGCGGGTTCCGCGGGAACCTCGGCGGCAGGCGCCACCGCCGGGACGGCCGTCTCCGCGGCCTCCTCGCGGACGATCACGTCGTCCTCGAACGCGGGGATCGAGTCGTCGAGATAGCCCGCGCCGGAGGCCGCGTACCCGAACACGTGCTCCTGCGGCATCGGCGGCTCCGGTTCGGCGGGCGGAGCGACCTCTTCGTTCTGCGGCAGGAACTCGACGTTCTCGTAGCCCGTCGGGCCGCGGAGATGGACGCGGCCGTCGGCCGTCTCGGTGGCCTCCCAGCGGCGGGGCGCCGGGCGCTCGGCGGTGAGGGGCGTCTCCTGGGTCGGGATCGCGACCGCGCGGCTCTCGGCCCGCACGAAGGCGCGCGCCTCGGGCGCCTCGTCCTCGCCGCGGAGCTCGGCCGTGCGCGGCTCGGTCGGGATGTCGAGTCCGCTGCCCGGCGCGCGGCCGCGGCGGAGCGTGTTGAAGAGCGAGTCGGTCGCGAAGATCAGCGACACGCCGAAGAGTGCGAGACCCGCGACCCATCCGAGCACCGCGCCGAGGGAGCCGAGGGAGAGCACCGCGCGCGCGCAGGCGGCGCCCAGCTCCCCGGCCCACGCGGACTGGCGGCCGTCGTGGAGGAGGCCCCCGAGCATCGCGGTGGACGCGGCGAGCACCGCCGTGCCGACGCCGCGGAGCACGAGGTCCTCGGTCCGCTCCTGGAAGTAGACGATCACGCCCCACGCGAGGCCGAGCACCGAGATGACCCACGCGCCCGCGCCGAGGGACGTGACGAGCCAGCGCGCAATGGTCGACGCGAAGCCGGAGGCCGGCACCGCCGAACGCACGTCGCCGCCCGCCGCGCCGAGGCAGAGGAGGACGAAGAGGCTCGCCCCGGCCACCGAGAGCGCCGCGACCGCGCGGGGGCTCATCTTCCCGGAGACGGCGTTCGTGGCGTCCGCGCCGGTCGTGCTGCTCGTGCCGCTCGAGTCGTTCATGGTTCCCGTCCTCCCGTGGTCCGGTCCCGTCCGGGCGGCGGCGCGTCCGCCGCCGTCCGGTCATCCGGCCTTGCGATGTCTCGTCGTGTCGTCGCGCACTTCGCGATGTCCGGCGCGGGGGCTCCGGCGGGCCTCAGATCCCGTCGTCGTCCCCTCCGCTCCGCGGCGAAGGTCCGCCCTGCGCCGCGACGCGCGCCTCGTACTCCTCCAGCGTCATCTGGACGTCGGAGGCCTTCGATCCCTTGTAGGCGCCGACCACGCCCTCGGCCCGCATGAGGTCGAGGAGGCGGCTGGCGCGCGTGTATCCGATGGCGAGGGCCCGCTGGAGGAGCGATGCGCTGCCGCGCTGCTCCGCGAGCACGATGCGGACGGCCTGGTCGTAGAGCTCGTCCTTCTCCGACGAGTCGAGCATCGGAGCGTTGCCGATGTTGACCAGCTCCTCGCTGAACTCCTGCGTGTACCGCTCGCGGAGGAAGCCGACCACGCGCTTGACCTCGCGGTCCGACGCGTACGTGCCCTGCGCGCGGCCGATCGTGCTGCTGCGCGGCGGCATGTAGAGCATGTCGCCCATGCCGAGGAGCTTCTCCGCGCCGTTCGCGTCGAGGATCACGCGCGAGTCGATCTTCGACGCGACCTTGAACGCGATGCGCGTGGGCATGTTGGCCTTGATGAGGCCGGTGATGACGTCGGTGGACGGGCGCTGCGTGGCGAGGATCACGTGGATGCCGACCGCGCGGCTCTTCTGCGCGAGGCGCGTGATCGCCGTCTCCACGTCCTTCCCGACCGTGAGCATGAGGTCGGCGAGCTCGTCCACCACGATCACGAAGTAGGGGAGCTTCACCTGGACGACCTCGTCGTCCATCTCGAGCTCCTTCGCCTTCTTCAGGATCTCCTTCTCGCCGAGCTCGTTGTAGCTCGCGATGTTCCGCACCTCGAACCGGCGGAGGAGGTCGTAGCGCTCCTCCATCTTGTCGAGCGCCCACTCGAGCACGGCCGCGGCGCGCTTCATGTCGGTGACGACCGGCGAGAGGAGGTGGGGGACGTTCGCGAAGAACGCGAGCTCCACCTGCTTCGGGTCGATCAGGATGAGCCGCACGTCGTCCGGCGTGCGCGTCATCAGGATCGAGAGCAGGATCGTGTTGATGCAGACCGACTTGCCCGATCCGGTGGAGCCGGCGATGAGCAGGTGGGGCATCCCCGCGAGGTCCTCGACGAGCGGGCTCCCGTCGGCCGCGGAGCCGAGGAGGAGCGGGATCGCCTGCTTCCCGTTCCGGAACGCCTCGCTCTCGAGGAGCGAGAGCATGCGCACGTCGTCGCGGACGGGGTTCGGGATCTCGACGCCGACCGTGGACTTCCCGGGGATCGGGGCCACCACGCGCACGGACTCGGCCTTGAGGGCCATCGCGAGGTCGTCGGCGAGCGAGTGGATCTTCGTGACCTTCGTGCCGGGGGCGAGGGACACCTCGAGCATCGTCACGACCGGCCCCTGCTGGAACGCGACGACGTTCCCGTCGATCCGGAACTCCGCGAGCGTCCGCTGGAGCGTCTCCGCGTTCTCCTGGATCGCCTTCTCGAGCTGCTTCAGGTTGCGCGGCTTCGGGCGCTCGAGGAGCTGGCCGCTCGGGAACTCGTACTCCCCTTCCTTCCGCGGGCGCTCCACGCGCGGCGCGGACGGCTTCGGCCGCGCGGGCGGGGCGTCGATCTTCACCTGGAGCACCGGCTTCGGCGGCTCGGGGGACTCGTCGGCGTCGGCTTCGGCGTTCGCGGCCGGCGCCACGGTCTCCTTCGCGGGCTTCCGCGGCGCCTTCTCCTCCGGCGCGGGCGGTGCGAGACGGCTCGCGAGTTCCTCGGGGATCTCGAGGAGCGGATCGTCCACGAGCGCGGAGTCCTCGCCGCGGGGCTCCTCCTCGATCACGGGGAAGCGGAGGGCAGGCGGCTTCGCGGCGCCTGCGGCGGGAGCCGCGTGCGCGGCGGGTCCGTCCAGCAGGGCGGACTTCGCGGACGTCTCGTCGGCCGCATCGGCCTTCGCGTCGGGCTTCGCGCGCCTGCCGCCCTTCGCCGGCGCGGCTTCCTTCGCTCCGGACGCCTCCGCCAGCGCGGGCTCGGGGAAGAACTTCCGCGCGAACGAGAACACGCCGCTCGCGCGCTTCGCGCCTTCCCACGTGAGCTCGTAGACGAGCCAGTCCGTGGCGAACGCGGCGCCGACGCAGAGCAGCACGATCGACACGAGGAACGTGCCGAAGTTCCCGAACGGGCCGGAGAGGATCGACCACACCGCCTCGCCCAGCGCCCCGCTCGGGGCGATCCCGAACGGCCGCGCGCCGCCGGCGCCGACCGCGCCGTCGGGGAAGAACTGCCGGATCACCGTGCAGCCGCCCACGGTCATCATGAACACGCCGGCGATGCGCCAGCGGAGCGACGGCACGTCCTTCTGCGCGAGCCGCATCACGGTGAGCCAGATCGAGAGCGCGACCAGCACGAACGACGCCACGCCGAACGCGCCGAACACCAGCCACGCCGCGAACTTCCCGACGCTCCCGACGAATCCCTCCGCGTAGTGCGGATGCGGTCCGTGCACCACCAGCGCGGCGAGCAGCAGGAGCTGCCCCGCGAGCGCGGCGATCCAGAGGCCCTCCGCCACGAGGTCGCGGCGGGGTCCGGCAGACGGCTTCTTGGGTGCCATGGGAGCCTAGGGATTGTAGGCGAATGCCATAGGACCGCAATGCCTCGTATGGGGGAATCCACGGAAAGATGACTGGACGCGCCCCGCCCGCGCCGCCACACTCCGCCGATGCCCACAAGAGACCACGCACTCCTTTCCTGGCTTCTCGCCGCCGCGGGTGCCGGCGCGCTGGCCGCCGCGGCTTCCGCGGAGACGTTCCTCGTGTCCGCGAACCTCGACGGCGACACCCCGGGAACCATCAGCGGCGGACCCTCGATCACCGCGAACGGGAAGCTCGTCGCCTTCGTGTCCTACGCCCGGGATCTCGTTCCCGGCGGATCGAGCGACGAGCTGAACGTGTTCATCCGGGACGTGAAGAAGTCCACGACCCGGCTGGTGTCCGTGGCCGCGGACGGCACGGCCGCGAACGCGGAGTGCAGCAGGCCCTCCGTCTCCGCGACCGGCCGGTACGTGGTCTTCCAGTCGACCGCCACCTCGTTCCCGGGCGGAGCGACGAACGGACGCTCGCACATCTATCGCAAGGACCTGAAGTCGGGCGCGCTGACGCGGGTCACCCGGTCCGTCTCGGGCGGCGATGCCGACGGCGACTCCTACGCACCCTCCGTGTCGTCCAACGGCCGGTACGTCGCGTTCTGGTCCCACGCGACCGACCTGGTGCCGGGCGACGACGGGGGCCACTTCGACTGTTTCGTGACGGACCTGAAGACCGGGACCACCACGCGGGTCTCCACGGACGCCGGGGGCGCCCCGGGGAACGCCGGCTCCAGCGACCCCCGCATCTCGGCGAACGGGCGCTGGGTCGCGTTCCATTCGAGCGCGTCGAACCTCGTGCCCGGGGACGAGAACGCCCGCGCGGACGTGTTCGTCGTGGACCTGAAGTCCGGTGAAGTGGACCTGGTCTCCCGCCGCCCGGACGGTTCGCAGACCGATGCGGGGAGCGTCGAGGCGACGATCTCGGCGAACGGCCGGTACGTCTCGTTCGGCTCGGTGGACGACGGGCTCGTGGAGGACGACACGAACGAACGGAGCGACGTGTTCCTGCTCGACAGGAAGTCCGGCACCATCGTCCGCGCGTCGGTCGGCCCCGACGGACAGCAGGGGGACGAGGACGCGCTCGGCCACTCGATCTCCCCGGACGGCAAGTTCGTCGCCTTCTCCACCGTCGCGACGAACTTCGCGGACGACCAGAACGACACGGAAGACGTGTTCATCTACTACGCCAAGTGGGACGAGGCGTACCTGGTCTCGACGCCGGGCGACGACGAGACGGGGAACGGTCCGACCCGGGGCCCCTCGGTCTCGAAGGGCGGGATCTGGATCGCCGTCGAGTCCGAGGCGAGCAACCTGATCCCGGGCGGCGGCGACGGCTGGCCGGAAGTGCTGGTGATCGTCGACTGACGCGGGCGACGCGACGGCCGGCGGAGGATTCGGCGGCCCGCGACGGATTCGACGTTCTTCAGCTGCAGCTTCGCGCGGGCGGTCAGCCGAGCTTCAGGTACTTCAGGATGTCGTCGTAGATCCCCGCCTGGTTCGCGTGGAGCGCGTAGTTCTTGGCGGTCGCGAACCACTCCCGCGTCGTGGCGCCGCCCCCGGCGGCCGCCTTCTCGAGGTCCATGGTGCGGATCGGCGACGGGCGTCCCGTGCGCAGCGCCTCCCGCAGTTTCCCCTCGACCGCGCGGTCCACGAGTCCTTTCAGATCCGCGCCGGACCAGCCCTGCGTCTTCGCCGCGATCGATCCGAGCTGCACCTCCTCCTGGGGCTTGCCGGCGAGCTGTGCGCGCAGGATCTCCTCGCGCGCCGGCGCATCGGGCGGCGCGACGAACACCACGCGGTCGAATCGTCCCGGGCGCCGGAACGCGGAGTCCACGTGCCAAGGCGCGTTGGTCGCCGCGAGCACGAGCACGCCCTCGTTCGACGAGCGCACGCCGTCGAGCTCCTCGAGGAACTGGTTGACCACGTGCCGCGCGCCGCTGAACCGGAGATCCGAGCGCTGCGCGCCGAGCGCGTCCACCTCGTCGAAGAAGAGCACGCACGGCCGGTTCCGTCGCGCGCGCTCGAAGGTCTCGTGGAGCTTGCGCTCGCTCTCGCCCGTCCACATGTCCAGGATGTCGGAGATCCCGACCGCGACGAAACCGGCCTTCACCTCTCCCGCCGTGGCGCGGGCGATGTACGTCTTCCCGCAGCCCGGGGGCCCGTACATCAGCACGCCGCCCCCGGCGGTCTTCCCGTACGCGCGGAACATCTCCGGGTGCTGCAGGGGCAGCACGATCTTCATCCGGATCTCTTCCTTCACGGTCGCCATGCCGCCGACGTCGGCGAACGTGACCTTCGGCCGTTCGACTTCCACCGCATCCTCGCGCTGCATCTCCTCGCCGGACGGCTCCTCGTCCGAGCGGACGACCGCTGCGAGCTGCAGGCCGACCGACGGGTCCGCGGCCGAGGGATCGGCCCGCACGGCGCGCTCGTAGACGGCCCTCGCGCGCTCCTTGTCCCCCGTCGCGAGCAGCACCTTCGCGAACAGCGTGAGTTCGCCCGCCGCCGCGAGGTCCGCGTCGGCCCTCGCCTCGAGCAGCGCGATCGCCTCCGAGTTCTTCCCCTGCGCATGGAACGCCTTCGCGAGCTCGAAGTGGAGCTCGCCCTCGGCCGGCGCCTGCCGCAGCAGCCAGCGGAGCTCGGTCTCCGCGTCGGCCCAGAGCCCCCTCGTCACGAGCACGCGGGAAAGGTGCCGCCGAAGAGGAGCGTTGTCGGGCGAGACGGCCAGCGCCGCGCGGAGCGCGTCGATCTCGGGGTCGGGCATGGAGGCACTCCGGTGCGGAAGGGTCTGAGGCCGTCCGACTCTAGCAGTCCGCACAGTGCCGAGACGCCCGATCCCCGCTGCGGCCGCCGCCGGTCAGCGTTCCCCCCTGCGGACCCACTCCCGCAGCCGGAGGAACGCCAGGGGGAGACATGCGGCCACGACGACCGCGAAGCAGACGACGTACCAGGTCCAGGCGTCCGACTTCCTGTCCGGCCAGGAATTCGACCCGAGCTTCGCGAACATCGTCACGCCGCACCCGGCCAGGACGTACGCGAACGACAGCACTCCAGCGGCGGCGCGCAGGCCGCGGATCGATCCGCGCCGGACCATCCAGCAGCCTGCGAGGGCTCCCGCACCGCCGAAACCGACGGCTACGAGCAGCGACGCCAAGAGGATTCCACGGTGGGCACCTGCTTCGGCCGCGACCGCACCGGCGACGATCGTCCACACGATCACGCTCCGGTGAAGTCGCGCCACTCCCTCCGGCTCGTCTGACCAGGACCAGAGGGTCGGACGGTGGCGGACGAGCACGTCGAGCGGTCGCCAGCGGCTCCAGGCGGTGGCGAACAGCGCACCGCAAGCGATCGCGACTCCGGGGCGCCCCATGCGCCCGTGCAGATGGGCGAGCGCGAGCATCGTGGCGATCGTGAGGAGCAGACGCCACCCTGCGGGCGGCCCGGCCGGCTCGTTCACGTCCTCCTCGCGGCGATTCCGGGCCGCCGCGGCGTCCGACTCGCTCTGCGCCAGCTGAAGCTCGTCGGCCGCGCCTCGGTTCGACGGATCGATGCGCAGCGCCTCCCGTTGGGCGGCCTCCGCGGCGACCGGATTCCCGGAGACTCTCTCGAGCCACCCAAGCAGGTAGTGCGCATGCGCAGAGGCGGGGTCCAACTGCAGCGCGTGGCGCAGTTCGGCACGCGCCGCGTCATACTGCCGCTCCATTGCCAGGAACACGGCGTGTCGTGCGCGCAGGTATGCATCGTCGGGCAGCGCCGAGATCGCATGCGCGACGCGCGCGGTCGCAGCGGCATAGTCGCCGAGCCCGTAGTGTGCCTCGGCCCAATGCAGGTGTGCGTATGCGGCGCCCGGGTCGATCTCCAGCGCCGCCTGCGCGTGGACCATCGCATCCTGGTACCGTCCGGAGTTCGCCGAGGTCCAGGCAGCGGTGAGCCGGACCCATGAGCTGTTCGGCGCCACCCGGAGAGCTGCTTCAACCGCCGACTGCGCGAGCTCCCGGTCGCCGGCGTACCAGCGGCACTCCGCCAGGTTGCGGAGTGCCTCGACGTTGTCGGGCTCCATCTCCAGCGCCCGCGAGAGCTGCTGGATCGCGAGGTCGTACCGGCGGACGTCGCGGAGGTTGCGGGCGGAGGCGATCAGTTCGGAGACGGTGCTGCTCATGGCGTGCGCGAGATCCGGCCCGGCGATCGGCCGGATGTCACGGCGCGTCGCTCCGATTCGACGAACGCTTGCGAAGGGCCACCCAGAGAGGGACCCGGCACGCCATGCCTGTGGCGACGCACTTCCACGCCCAGTCGAGCGAGCGAAGGCCGCCGGAATCGACGGGTGGCCATGGCGCGTGATCGTACGGGAGCCATCCGGCCGCAGGGAGCGCGACGCAGCCGGCCGCGCCTGCCATCACGATCGGAATCAGCCACTTGACGGCCGGCGTCCGCGCAGACGCGCGCACCCGGACGACCGCCAGCCCGCCGATCCCGCCGGCGAACCCCAGACCGCATGCAGCCTGGATCGACGCGGCCCGGTCTGCTGTGCCCAGATGTGCGAACGCCTCCAGCGCCGCCGCCACCCCGATGAAGATCCACGCGGCGGCGCGCCACTCGATCTCGTTCCTGAGCTCCGCGGGATCCACGCCGCTCCAACGCCAGGGCGGCCGGGACGAGAGCGACATCCGAATCCGCCTGTCGGTGAGAGCGATCCCCATGAACATCGCTGTCGCCGCCCCCGCTCCGTGTCGGTGGAGTCGAAGCGCGAACCACACCAGGATCGGCGACAGCAGCACAAGCCAGTACTTCGCGTTGCGCCTCCGTCGTTCTTCCTTGCGGAGCGCTGTCACGCCGTTCCGCCATCGCTCCGCCTCTGAGTTCTCCGGGTCCAGGCGCAGCGCCTCCGAGATTGCGGCCTCGTACGCCGTCCAGTTCCTTGATGCAGCCGCGATCCCGGCCAAGAGGTGGTGAGTCGAGCTGTCGTCTGGATCAAGCTTCAGAGCAAGTTCGGCCTCTGTCTGCGCCTCCTGATTGCGATGAAGCGCGTGGAGAAAGAACCCGAGTCGCGTCCGAAGGTGCGCATTGTCCGGATGTCCGGCGATTGCGAGCCGGATCGACTCGACCGCGCCAGTGAAGTCGCCGAGTCCGGCGAGCCCATCGGCCTTGTGGAGATGAGCCCACGACCAGGCGGGCGCGATCGCCAGGCACGCCTCGGCGTGCTCGATCGACTCCCGGTGCCTCCCCATCCGGCCGAGAAGGCTGGCTGCACCAAGTCGAACGCCGGGCGAATCCGGCGCGGCGCGAAGCGCAGCGGTCATGGCATCGACCGACTTCGCCCGGTCGCCGTTGTAGCGGTGGCACTCTGCGAGCAGGCCGAGGATCTCCGTGTTCACAGGCTCCATCTCCAGCGCTCGCGAGAGCTGCTGGATCGCGAGGTCGTACCGGCGGACGTCGCGGAGGTTGCGGGCGGAGGCGATCAGTTCGGAGACGGTGTCGGCCATGGCGGGAGTCCGTTGGGGCGGACGCTACCACGCGGCGTGAGGCCGCGCCTCAGCCGCCGAGCCAGGCGATCAGTTCGCGGGCGACGTCGGCCTTGGTGGTCTGCGGCCACCAGCGGGTCTCGCCGGAGCGGGTGAGGAGGCGGAAGTCGGCGCGATCGGCGCCGAGGGCGGAGGGGCCGTCGAGGACGACGGCGTCGAGGTTCTTCCGCTGGAGCTTCGCGCGGGCGCGGGCCTCGGCGTCGTCCACCTGGAGCGCGAAGCCGACGCAGCGGCGGTGCTCCTTGTGCGCGGCGAGTTCCGCCAGGATGTCGGGGTTCGGGACGAGCTCGAGGACGGCGGCGTCGCGCGGCTTCTCCGGCTTGCCGGACGCGCGGACGGCCGGGCGGTGGTCGGCGACGGCTGCGGTGGCGATGAGCGCGTCGCACGCGTTCCACTCGGCGCGGCAGGCGGCGAGCATGTCCTGCGCGGAGACGATCCGGCGCACGACGATCCCCGGGCGGTCGGGCGGCGCGAGGTGGGTCGGCCCGAGGACGAGGACGCAGTCGTGCCCCGCCTGCGCCGCGGCGAGCGCGATCTCGATCCCCATCCGCCCGGTCGCGCCGTTGCTGAGGAACCGCACGTCGTCGAGGTGCTCGCGCGTCGGGCCGGCCGTGACGAGGATCCGCACGATGCTCAGCTCCGCTTGCGGTCGGACGCCGCCAGCCGGGCCCGGACGCGCGCGAGGATCTGCTCGGGCGGCGCGAGGCGGCCCTTCCCGACGTCGCCGCACGCGAGGAACCCCGCGTCCGGCTCGACGATCTCGTACCCGAACTCGCGCAGCGTCGCGACGTTGCGGCGCACCGCCGGGTGCTCCCACATGCGGACGTTCATCGCGGGGGCGACGATCACGGGGCACGTCACGGCGAGCAGCGTGGACGTGAGCACGTCGTCGGCGATCCCGTTCGCGAGCTTCCCGATCACGTTCCCGGTGGCGGGGGCGATCACCACGACGTCGGCGAAGTCGGCGAGGCGGATGTGCTCGACGTGGACGCCCGTCTCGTTCGTGTAGGGGTCCGTCGCGACGGGGCGGCCCGTGAGCGCGGTGAACGTGAGCGGCCCGACGAGTTTCTGCGCGGCGTCGGTCATCGCGACCTGCACGTCGAACCCGTCCTGGACGAGTTTGCTGCAGAGGTCGGCACCCTTGTAGGCGGCGATGGACCCCGTGATTCCGAGGAGGACGCGCGGCTTTCGCGCGGGGGGAGCGGGGGGAACGGAGTGCCTCCCCGCAGAGGTGGAGCGGGGAACGGAGTGCCCCCCCGCAGGAGACTCGGGGGGTACGGGGGGAACGAAGTGCCCCCCGGCAGGAGACTCAACGGCGGACTTCCGTGCGCGGCGCGCGGCCAGCGGACTACTCCGCGGCGTCGCCGGCCTTGTCGGCCAGCTCGATCTTCCCGGCCTCGATCTCGGCGAGCGCGCTCCGGAGCGGCGACTTCGCCTCGATCAGCCGGGGGGAACCCTTGATCGTCTCCTGGATCCGGCGCTGGATGAGCGCCGTGAGCCGGAAGCGGCCGCCGACCTTCTCGTCGAGCTTGTCGATCTGGCGGATGATGTCCACGCCCATGGTCAGGTGCTCCTCTGCTGGCGAAGTCCGCCCGCCTTCCCGGAAACCCGGTCGCGGACGAGCCCGGTAATCTGCCCGACCGCCCGGTCGAGGTCGTCGTTTATCACGACGGCGTCGAACTCCGGGGCTCGCGGGAGCTCCTTCTCGAGCGCGTTCCTGAGCCTGAGCTCGACCTGGGCGTCGCCTTCCGTGCCCCGCCCGCGGAGGCGGCGGACGAGGGCCTCCTCGCTCGGGGGCGCGAGGAAGACGGTCAGGCACGGGAGCCCCGAAGCCCGGACCGACGCGGCGCCCTGGACGTCGATCACGAGCACGCAGACGCGGCCGGACGACGTGATCCGCTCGACCTCGTCCCGCGGGGTCCCGTAGCAGCGGCCGTGCACGTCCGCCCACTCGAGGAACCGCCCCGCGGCCACGTCGGCGCGGAAGCGCTCCGGGGCGAGGAAGTGGTAGTGGACGCCGTCGCGCTCGCCGCCGCGGGGGGCTCGGGTGGTGGCGGTGACGGCGCGGGCGAAGTCCGGGTCGGCGAGGAGCCGGTCGGCCACGGTGGACTTCCCGACGCCGCTCGGACCCGAGAGGACGACGAGGAGCCCCGGCGCAGGGGAATCGGCGGGATGGGAGGGCGTCGCCACGGCTACTCGAGGTTCGCCGCCTGTTCCTTCAGGCGTTCCACGGCGACCTTCATGGAGACGACGAGGCGGGCGATCGCGACGTCCTGCGACTTCGAGCCGATCGTGTTCACCTCGCGTCCGAACTCCTGCGTGAGGAAGTCGAGCCGCCGGCCGACCGCGCCGTCCTCCCCGAGAGCCGAGCGGGCCTGCGCCACGTGGCTCCTCAGACGCGCGATCTCCTCGGCGACGTCGGCCTTGTCGGCCAGCAGCGCGGTCTCCCGCGCGATCAGCTCCTCCGGGATCGTCTGCCCCGGCGCGAGGAGCTGGGCGACGCGCTCGCGCATCCGGTCGCGCGCGGCGAGCACGGCGGCGGGGGCGAGCGCCTCGGCCTCGGCGGCGCCGCGCTCGATCTCGTCGAGGATGCCCCGGAGTTCCGCGGCGAGGGCCGCGCCCTCGCGCTCGCGCATCGTGACGGCCTCCGCCAGCGCCGCGTCGGCGGCCTCGGCGATCACCGCGGCCTCGGCTTCGCTCAGGGCGTCCGGCGACGACTCGGTCACGACGCCGGGGAGCCGCAGGATGTCGCCGGCCGTCACCGGGAGCGTCCGGACCCGCGACATGGCCTCGTCGAGCTGGAGGAGGTAGTCGGCGAAGACGTCGGCCTGGATGCGGGCGGGCGCCGCGGGGCCCGTCCGCGACACGGTGAGGTGGACGGAGACGGACCCGCGGGACATCCGCCGCTTCGCGGCCGCTTCGACCGCCGCCGTGGCGCCCTCGGTCCAGCCGGGGCTCCGGACGGCGACCGCGAGGCTCCGGTGGTTCACCGTGCGCACCTCGGCCCGCACTTCGACCCCCGCGCCCTCGCGGGCGGCGGCGCCGAAGCCGGTCATCGAGCGCACGGGCATCGGGTTACTTCGGCGGTTCCTTCTGCGGGTCGCCGGTGCCCGGCTTCTCGGGGGCGTTCTCGGCGGTCGTGTCCCGGGTCCCCTCGCCGACCACGGCGCCCGGCGGCTGCGCGAGCGCGTGGATCAGGCACGCGGCGATCCAGATCCCCGCCACCCAGCAGGTGAAGCGGTTCACGGCGCCGGCGTTGGACCCGAGGGCCTCCATGCCGCTCCCGCCGAGCGCCGCGGCGAGGCCGCCGCCCTTCGGCTCCTGGAGGAGGATCACGAACATGAGGAGGAGGCACGCGACGACCGCGACCACGCTCAAGAGACCGAGGATGAACGTCATGTTCCTGCACTCCTTCCGCGGCGGGCGACGGGCGCCCCGCGGCACGAGACGAAAGCCGGGGTCAACTCCGGGCGGCGGCCCCGGCCAGGATGATCGCACGGAAGGACGCCGCGTCGAGCGACGCCCCTCCGACGAGGACGCCCTGGACGCCCTCGCTCCGCATCAGTTCTTCCGCGTTCGACGGCTTGACGCTGCCTCCGTAGAGGATCCGCGGGAACGCTCCCGCGTCCCCGAAGGTCCGCACGAGCGCCGCGCGGATCGTCCGGTGGGCGGCCACGGCCGTCTCCGGCGTCGCCGTCCTTCCGGTGCCGATCGCCCACACGGGCTCGTACGCGACGTCGACGCGGCGGACTTCGTCCGCGGCGAGGCCGTGCGTCCCGGAGAGCAACTGGCGTTCCAGCACGCGGTCGGCGGCGCCCGACTCGCGCTCGGCGAGCGTCTCGCCGACGCAGAGGACGGGGACGAGCCCGGCCCGGAGCGCGGCGCGCACGCGGAGCCCGACCGCCTCGTCGCTCTCGCCCGCCTGCCGCCGCTCGCTGTGGCCGCAGAGGACCATCCGGCAGCCGACGTCGGCCGCCATCTCGGCGGACACCTCTCCGGTGTGCGCGCCCTCGGCCCTGTCGTGGCAGCACTGGGCGCCGAGTGCGACGCGGGACCCGCGGAGGGCGGCGGCGACGCCGGAGAGGTAGGGGAACGGCGGGAAGACGGCCACGTCGGCGCCGGGCGCTGCGTCGGCCGCCGACGCGACCGCGCCGGCGAGTTCAGCCGCAGTGGCGGCGCGGGTGAACATCTTCCAGTTCCCCGCCACGAGGAGCGGGCGGCCGTCCGCGGCGCCTCTCATCGCGCGTGTCCGTTCATCGCGGCCGACGCGGGACGCGCCGGGCCGCGCAGCGCCGCGTCGAGCGTGCGGAGCGAGCCCGCGATCTCGGCGAGTTCCTCCGGGAGGATCGCCTGCTTCGCGTCGCAGCGGGCCTCGTCGGGGCGCACGTGGCACTCGACCATGACTCCGTCGGCGCCCGCCGCGCAGGCCGCGCGGGCGAGGGGGGCGACGAGGCTCCGGCGGCCGGATGCGTGCGACGGGTCCACGACGACGGGCAGGTGCGTGCGCTCGCGGACCAGCGGCACCGCGGTCAGGTCCAGCGTGTTCCGCGACGACGGCTCGAACGTCCGGATCCCCCGCTCGCACAGGACGACCTGCGTGTTCCCTCCGGCGAGCACGTACTCGGCCGAGGCCAGCCACTCGTCGATCGTGGCGCTCATCCCGCGCTTCAGCAGCACGGGCTTCCGAGTGCGCCCGACTTCGGAGAGCAGCGCGAAGTTGTGCATGTTGCGGGAGCCGATCTGGAGCATGTCGGCGTGGCGCTCCACGAGCTCCACGTCGCGGGTGTCCATCACCTCGGTGACGAACGGGAGCCCCGTGGCGGCGCGCGCCTCGTCGAGCATGTCGAGGCCTTCCGGCCCGAGTCCGCGGAACGAGTACGGCGACGTGCGCGGCTTGAACGCGCCGCCGCGGAGGACGTGCGCCCCGGCCGCCCGGACCGCGTGCGCGATCTCGAGCAGCACGTCGCGCCCCTCGACGGCGCAGGGGCCGGCGACGAGGACCGTGTCCCGCCCGCCGAACTCGGCCGTCCCGACGCGGACCCGGGTGCGCTCCGCGCCGCCCGCCCCGTCCCACGTGGCGAGGTGCGCCCCGGCGTCGCCGGTGAACACCCGGTCCACCCCGGCCAGCCGCTCGATCTCGCAGCAGGCCGCGTCTGCGCTCGCGGGAGCCTCGACGACCGTCCGCGCGCCCTCGGTGCGTACGTGGGGCGTGACCCCGAGCCCGCGCACCCCGGAGAGGATGCGCTCGCGCTGGGCGTCCGTCAGGTCCGGGCGGCAGAGGACGATCATCGTGAACCCCGGATCATCCCGAGGGACCGACGGTTGGGCAAGTTCGCGGGAGGCGGGCGGCCGGCGGCGGCGGAGCCTTCGGCAAGTCGGTCAAGGGCTCCGACGCAGCAGCGCGCCCGCGGGCTCGGCCAGGCGCGAGCCCTCGTGAGTGAATCCGGGCTATTCCTTCGGGCCGAGGCGGGGGTCCCGGCGGCGCTCCGCGTAGAGGCTGAGGGTGCCTCCGGTCGTCCGCTCGACCACCTCCCGCGTCTGGAGGTCGGCGAGGATCTCCTTCGGGCCGTCGTCCTCCTCGCCCTCGAGCGTGGCGGACACGCGGGTGGCGACGATCCGCAGGGAGAAGACGTTGCTCTTCACGTCGGCGAAGAAGTCGAGGCGGGGGTACTTGGTCAGGTCCTGCCCGATCCCGTCCACCTCCTTCAGGCCGTCCTTGGACTTGAACCAGCCCTTCGCGTCGCCGTCGGCCGCCCCGCCGCCGGCCGCGCCCTCCTCCGGCTCCGACTCGTCGCAGATCACCGGGGCCTCGTTGCGCTTCGCGATGATCCCGTCGGCCAGTTCCTCGTCGTCGGAAGAGAACAGCGCGCGGAGGACCTCCTTCCGCGCGGTGTTGATGTTGATCTTGATCGGCGGATCGGCCACGGTCGTCTCGGCCCACACGGTCAGGAAGTTGCAGAGCCCCGGGACGCCGTTCTGCCGGACGCGCGTCGCGTCCTCGCCGGACTGGGACCCCGCGGCCTCCTCGGCGGCCCCGGGATCGATCGTGCGCTCCAGGTCCCCCTGCGCCGCCTCGTCCGGGTCGCGGACGTCGTAGAGCAGCTCCATCGTCCACTTGCCGCCGGGCACGCGCAGCAGGTCGTCCACCGTGAGGAGCCGCCCGCGGTTCGGCTTCGTCGCGGGCATGGGGTTGTCCTCCGTGTCCGCCGCCTCCGCGAGCCACTCCTCGAGGTCGGTCACCATCTCGCTCGCCTCGGAGTCGGTGACGTCGAGGGAGTTCCACTGGTCGCGGTAGACGTCGATCAGGCGCACCAGCGCCTCCCGCGTGAAGCGGTGGAGCGGATCGTCGGCGGGGCGCAGCAGCCCGCGCAGGTTGATCTTCGAGCGCTCGTCCTCGCACCAGGCGGTGATCGGGATGTCCCGGTTCGTGTAGTGGCGGACGAGCCCCGATTCGGAGCTGTTCTCCGTGTCCGCGTCGGGGACGGGGAGGTAGGGCTGCGTCGAGAGGACCTTCGAGTTCTTGTACGACCAGTCGTCGGTCTCTGTGTCGATGCCGTCGCCGCGCGCGGCGTCGAACTGGAGCGACGCGATCAGCACGGTCCGGCGGGAGCGCACGGCCGACTCGAGCAGGAAGTCGTCCATCGCGGTCTGCGCGAGCTCGTACTGCGTGCGCGCCGTGATCGCGACCTCGGAGGCGAGCGTGGCGATCAGGAGGAGCACGATCAGCACGAGCAGGAGCGCGACGCCCCGGCGGCGTCCGCGCGGGGCGCGGGCCGAAGGGGAGAGGGTCGGCGGACGTCGCCGGAGCATCCCCCGATTGGACGCCCGACGGGGCGGACGCTTCCACGAATGAGGGAGGGGGGGTGCGCGGAGGGTGCGGGGGGAACGAAGTGCCTCCCCCCGCAAGAGACGCGTACAGGGTGCGGGCGCGAGACCTGTTGACAAGCGCCCGTCTCCGCCTTCCGATGTTCGTCTCCACCGCGCCATGAAGCTCGCCAACCTGATCACCCTCTCCCGGCTCGTCCTCGCGCCGGTGTTCCTCTTCGCGTTCACCCGCGGGTCGGACACGGGGGACCGCACGTGGCTCGTGTGGGCGTTCGTCCTCGCGTGCTCGTTCGAGATCACCGACATGGTGGACGGCTGGGTCGCCCGCCGCTTCGAGCAGACGAGCAACCTCGGGAAGATCCTCGACCCGCTCGCGGACTCCATCAGCCGCTTCACGGTGTTCCTCGCCTTCCTCGCCGAGGACTACGTCTCGGCGTGGGTCGTCGCGCCGATGTTCTGGCGGGATTCGATCGTCTCGACGATCCGCGTGCTCGCGGCGAGCCAGGGGATCATCGTCTCCGCGCGCTTCTCCGGGAAGGTGAAGGCCATCGTGCAGGGCGCGGCGATCCTCGTGATCCTCGCCGTCGCGTGCTTCCGCGACGCGACCCCGTGGACGCGCGGGTGGGACGACGCCCGCGTCCGCGAGTTCGCGCAGTACGTGATGACCTACGTCGCCGTGGTGACGATCGTGTCCCTCTTCGACTACCTCTGGGGCAACCGGAAGATCCTGAAGTCGCTCGACGCGTGAACCGGCGGGCGCTCGATGCGTGGTTCGACGCGGGCGTCCGCCGGATGCGGTGCGTGCCGTGGGACGCCGCCACCGGACTCAGGTGGGGCGCGCTCGTCGCCGAGCTCCGCCGTTCCGGCCGCGTCGTGCCGGTGAAGGACAGCCTCTTCGCCGCGAGCGCGCTCGTTCACGGGCTGACCGTGGCCACCAGGAACACGCGGGACTTCGCCGCTGCTGGCGTCAAGACCGTGGATACGTTCGTCGCGCGCGAGCGATGACGGAAGGGGCTCACCCCGCGGCGAGGCCGGTCGCCGCGATCGCTTCGCGCTCGACCTCCGCGGCGCCGGCGAGGTGCGCGTCGGCGCGGCGGGCGAGGTCGGCGCGGACGGCTTCGTCCTGCACCGAGGGCAGGTTGATGCGGACGTTCAGGTCGGCGGCGCGGAGCGCGGCGCGGGCCATCAGCGCGGCGACGGCGCCGTCGCTCGCGGCGTTGGGGTTGCCCTTCCGCGCGGCGGCGACGGCGAGCCGCAGGACCTCCGCGCAGAGCGCCATCGTCTCCAGCGGGATCTCCGCGGCGAGGATCGCGGCGCGGCCCATCGCGGCCTTGCGGGCGGCCTTCTCCGCGTCGGTCGCCTTCGGGAGCTTCATCGCCTGCATGAAGCCGTCGTACGCCGCGCAGTCGCGGCGGATGAGCCCGTGCAGCTCGGTGCGGAGGCGGCGCGCGTCGGCGCGGACGGCCGTGAGCTCCGCCTCCGCGGCCCTGTACTTCTCCCGGCCGATGGTGAGGTTGCACACCATCTCGACGAGCGCCGCGCCCTGCGCGCCGGCCAGCGCCGCGGCCGATCCGCCGCCGGGCGTCGGCGCCTCGGAGGCGAGGGCCTCGATGAAGGGACCGCACGCATCGAGCGGCTCCGTGCGGAGGTGCGACTCGATCACCTCGGCGCCGGTGAACCCCCGGGGGCGGGTCAGGTCGGCGAAGCCGCGCACGACCGCGTCCTGCGGGACGAGCCCGATCACCTCGCTCTCGAGGACCTTCACCCCCGCGGCCTCGGCGCGGGCGCGCACCTCTTCGAACACGCGGCCCGGGGACGTCTTCCGGTAGTCGAGGAGGTTCATCGACACCTGCGCGAGGTCGCGGTCGGCGAGGTGGAACCCCATCGCCTGCACGCCGGGGAGGCCGCCGTCCTTCTCGCGGATCTCCTTCGCGATGCGCTTCGCGAGGGCGACGTCGTTCGTCGCGAGGTTCACGTTGTACGCGATGAGGAAGAACCGCGCGCCCACCGCGGTCGCGCCCGCCGACGGGTGGATCGCCGCGGGGCCGAAGTCCGGCGCGCGGTCGGCGTCGCGGCCGATCGCGTCGCGGAGGCCCTCGAACTCGCCCTTCCGGACGTCGGCGAGCTTCGTGCGCGCGGGCGTGCGCGCGGCCTCGGCGTAGAGGAACACGGGGATCGCGAGCTCGCGTCCGGCGCGCTCGGCGAGCGCGTTCGCGGCGGCGACGGCGTCCTGCATCGTCGCGTCGCCGAGCGGGATGAACGGGACCACGTCGGTCGCGCCCATGCGTGGGTGCGCCCCCGCGTGCCCGCGGAGGTCGATCCGTCCGGCGGCCGTCCTCATCGCGCGGAACGCGGCTTCGACCGCCGCGTCGGCCGGTCCGACGAACGTGAGCACGGCGCGGTTGTGGTCCGCGTCCATCTCGCGGCCGAGGAGGCGCACGCCGGGGACGCCCGTGATCGCCGCGGCGATCGCGTCGATCACCTCCGGGCGGCGGCCTTCGCTGAAGTTGGGGACGCACTCGAGGAGTTTCATCCCCGGAGTGTCGTCTGAAGTCCGCGCGTCCTCACGAAACGGACGGGGTCTCCCGCGCCGCGGCCGGCGGCGCGAGCGCCTGCCCGCAGATGAACGCCGTCGCCCAGGCCCACTGGAAGTTGAACCCGCCGATCCGGCCCTCGACGTCGAGGATCTCGCCGACGAGGTGGAGGCCCTTCCGCACGCGAGATTCCATCGTGCGGACGTCCACTTCGCCGAGCGGCACGCCGCCCGCGGTGACCTCGGCGGCGTTGAACCCGCGCGTGTCCCGGACCGGCAGCGGCAGGGCGGTCGCGGCGTCGAGGAGGCGCCGGCGCTCGTCCTTCGCGAGCGACGCGATCTTCCGGTCGGCGGGCACGCCCGCCAGCTCCTGGATGCGCTTCGCGACGCGGAGCGGGAGGTGGCCGAGGAGCGACGGCACGCCCGCGGCCCCGCCGCGCGCCGCCGCGTCGCGCCACGCGCGGTCCACCTCGTCGCGCTCGGTCCCCGGGAAGAACGAGAGCAGGAGCGACGGGCGCACGCCCTCCGGCGCGGCCGACCAGTGGCGCGACACGTCGAGCGCCGCGGGGCCGGAGACTCCGAAGTGGGTGAGGAGGAGCGGGCCGCGCACGCGGGCCGACACGCGGCCGCCCTCGGCGGGATGCGCGACGCGGATCTCCACGGGGAACGCGTTCCCCGCGAGCCCCTCGAACGGGTTCGGCTGGAGGACCAGCGGCACCAGCGCGGGCACGGTGGGGCCGACGGTGTGGCCGAGAGCGCGCGCGATCACCCAGCCGTGCCCGTCGCTCCCGGTGCGCGGCATCGAACGCCCGCCGGTCGCGAGGACCACGCGGCGCGTCGCGAGCGTCGCCTCCCGCGTCTCCACGTCGAAGCCGTGCGGCGCGGGGCGGACCGCCTCGACGCGGCGGCCGGGCCGCGGCGGGCAGCCGACGCGCGCGCACTCGCGTTCGAGCGCGTCGCGGACGGTGTGCGCGTCGTCGGTGACGGGGAACATCTTGTCGAACTCGGGCTCGTGCTTCAGCTCCACGCCGATCCGCGCGAAGAACCGCGCCGCGGCGTCGGCGTCGAAGCGGCGGAGGACGCGCGCCACGGCGTCGCGCGGGCCGTGGAAGTCGGACGGCTTGACGACGCGGTTCGTCACGTTGCAGCGCCCGCCGCCGGAGACGAGGATCTTCGTCCCGGCGCGCGCGGTCCCCTCCAGAAGCGCGAGGCGCGTCGCGCCCCCGCCTCCGGCGATGGCGGCGGTCATCATCCCCGCGGCGCCCGCGCCGACGATCACGGCCTCGAACTCCGGTTCCGCGTGCATCGCACGGCAGGGTAGCCCATAGACTCACGACATCATGGGCACGCTCGAGGACTGGGTCGGCAGGGGATGGGACGATCACGCGGCGGACGCGGCGGGCGTCTTCGCGCGCTTCGGCGAGGGCGTCGCGCTGGCGACCGAGCCGCGGCACGCGGCGCCGCTGGCGGCGCTGGTCGTCCACGTGGCGGGGGAGCACCTCGGCCGGTGGGCCGACGGGCTCGCGCTCCTCGACCGGATCGAGGCGGGGACCGGGGCGGCGGAGGGGACGCTCGAGCGCAAGGCGATCGACCGGTCGCGGGCGGCGCTCCATCGCTGCGCGGGAGACTCCGCGGCCGAGTCGCGGTGCGAGGCGGCGAGCCGGAACGATGCGTTCCCGCCCGCGTCGAACCGCGTCCGCGTGCTCGCGGTGGCCGCCGCCGCGATGCTCGGGCAGAAGCGCGTCGCGGACGCGCGACGGGACTTCGAGGAGTGCGTGTCGCTCGCGGAGTACGGGCCGTCGAAGGACGATCCGGCCGCGCGGGCGCTCGCCGTCACGGCGAACAACGTGGCCTCCGAACTCGAGACCCGCGCCGGCCGCACCGCCGACGAGACGTCGCTCATGCTGCGCGCGGCCGAGGTCGCGCGGATCTTCTGGGGCATCGCGGGCGGATGGATGGAGGCCGAGCGCGCGGAGTACCGTCTTGCGATGAGCCGCCTCGCCGCGGGGGACGCGGCGGCGGCGCTCCGTCATGCGGGCGAGTGCCTGCGGATCGTCACGGAGAACGGATCGGACCCCGGCGAGGCGTTCTTCGCGCACGAGGCGCACTGCCGCGCGCACCGCGCGCTCGGCGATGCCGCCGCCGCCGCCGCGTCGCGCGCCGCCATGGAGTCGGTGCTCCCGTCGATCGCCGACGAAGGCTTCCGCGCGTACTGCGCGGGGGAACTGGCGAAGCTCTAGTCCGGATCATGCACGAGGGTTCGCGCGAGAACGGCGTCCAGCTCTGTGACTGCCTGCATCGTAGGTCGATTCCGCGGTCGTCCACGCGGCGACAGACTGTCCTGGCCGAGATCCGCGGGATGCGATGCAAGGAGGAGACCGCAGAGCGACTTCGGCACGTCGGTCGAGGGCTCCGGCACAGCAGCGCGCCCGCGGGCTCGGCCGGGCGCGATCCCTCGTGAAGGGTCCGGGCTACCGGCGCTGGAAGATCGGCAGCGTCTCGAGGGGGACCTGCAGCGTCAGGCAGGCGATCGCGGTCGAGTACTCGATGCCGCCGGCCTCGCTGCCGTCGAGGTCGCGGAACGATCCGTCGCGGTACTGGCGCGCGAGCACGGCGCGGCGGATCCGCGGCCACTGGTCGGCGAGCCGGCGCTGGTCGTTCGCGAGGTAGAGCGCCTGCGCGCCGTAGAAGAGGCCGTAGTACGCCCACTGCGGCCCGCGCGAGAGCTCGCCGGGTTCGACGCGCACCATCTCGGCGAGGTTCCGGTCCATGTACGCGAGGCCGAGGTCGATGGCCTTCCGGTCCGACGGGTCGGCGCCGTAGCGGCCGAGTCCGAACAGCGTCGTGAGCGCCGCGGCGGTGAGCGGATAGCTCACGCGTCCGAGCTCCGACTTCATGTACGCGAAGCCGCCGAGCTGGTCGGTGTTCCGGAGGTTCTGCGACTCGCGCACGTAGGCGTAGGCCCGGTTCATCACCGCGCCGTTGACCGACACGCCCGCGTCGGACGCGGCGCGGAGCGCCGAGATCTGCGTGACGGTGATCGACCCCTCGTGGAAGCTGTCCGACGGGAAGTAGCCCCATCCGCCGGTCTGCGCGTCCTGGGCGCGCTCGCTGCAGCGCACCGCGCGCTCCACGCCCCATCGCACCTGGTCCGCGAGGCGCATCTCGCTCGCCGTGCGGTCGGGGCGCGCCATGAACTCGTTGATGGTCGTGATGTCCGCCGCGCCGAGCCCGCCGAGCGCCTGCGCGAGGGCCAGCGTCGCGAACCCGTGGCCGTGCATGCGCGACTGCGTGTCCTCGGGATCGATGATGTATCCGGCCGGCCACTCGGGGTTCCGCGCGTTCGCGCGGTCGGCGAGGTACTGGATCGCCTTCTTCAGCTCCTTCGCGTGCGGGCCGCGGAGCGTCTCCGCGCCGTATCCGCCGCTCGGGAGCCGCGGCCCCGCGGTGACGGAGCTCCCCCCGGCCATCAGCGCGAGCGCGGCGAGCGCCGTGTCGGCGACGCGGGACTCCTTGCCCCACGAGCCGCCCTGCTGCTGGTTCGCGGCGAGCCACGAGAGCGCCCGCGCGATCGACGTCTTCTGCTCCGTCGAGACGAGCTGCTGCTCGGCGGACGTCGCGCCCCGGCCGTCCGCGTCCGCCTCGCCCTCGCCGCGCGCGGGGAGCGACGCGAGGAGCGCCGCGCCGAGGAGCGCGGTCGCGAGCGCCGGCGTGCGCCCGCCCGGGCGGCGCGGATTCACCGCCGCTCCCTCTCCAGGTCGTCGGCCATCTTCTTCGTCCACTCGCGGAGGAGGTCGCGCCACTTCGGCGGCACCGAGTCCCAGTCCTCGGTCTCGTAGGCCTTCCGGACCTGCGGAGGCAGCTCGGCGAGCCACTTCTGCATCTCCTCGGTCCGCGGCTTCTCGCGCCGGGACTCGGGGAGTTCGGCCTTCGGGTCCTTCGGCTTCTCCTCGCTCTCCTTCCCGTCCTTCGGCTTCGGCTCGGAGTCGGGCTTCTGCTTCTCGCGGACGGGGTCCTTGGGGTCCTGCCCGCCTTCGGGCTTCTGCTGCTGCTGCCCCTGCCCCGATCCGCCGGTGCCGCCGCGCTGGGCCTGCTCGAGGAGCCACTGGATGCCGTCGGTCGCGCCCTTCCCGCCGGACTTCGTCTCCTCGAGGAGGCGCTTGATGCCCTCGCCGGACTTCGAGCTCTCGCTCTTCGCCTCCTCCATGAGCCGCTTCAGCGCTTCCGTGGCCTCCTTGCTGCCGCCGGACGCCTCCTTCCGCAGCTCCTCCGCGGACTTCCCGGCGGACTGCCGGGCCTTCTCGTCGAGGAGCTTCTCGATGCGGCGGGCGGTGTCCTCGGCGGTCTCGCTCTTCGCCCCGGACGCCTTCGCGAGCGACTCCTCGGCCTGCTTCATCAGGCGCTCGATCTCGAGGATCTTCCGCTCGATGTCCTGCGGGTCGGGCCCGTGGTCCTGCGCGCGCGCGCCGGGCGCGTACGCCGCGCAGAGCGCCGCGAAGGCCGCGAGCGCGACCGCGGAGATGCCGTGCGTGCCGTGGCGCTTCATCGTCCGTTCTCCTTCGTCCCGCCGTGCGGGTCGCCTTCGTCCGTCCGGTCCTCACCCTCCGCGGGGGCGTCGAACTTCGCCGGGTCCACGCCGAGCCCCGTCGCGAGGTCGCGCCACATCTGGCGCACGCTCCCCTGCTGGTGGGCGAGGCGCTCGATGCGGAAGCGCTGGACGTGCGTGAGCTTCGACGCGTTCTCGGCCGAGATGCCCTCCTGCTCCAGCGCCGCGAGCTCTCGGGACACGGCCTCCTGCATGCGCTTCAGCGCGCGGATCTCCGCGACCTTCGCCACGATGGGGGACCCGCCGCCTCCCTGCTGCCCCTCCCCGCCGCCCTGCTGGCCTTCCTGCGGCTTCGCGGCCTGCTCGGCCATGGACTTCCGGTGCTCGCGGAACACGTCCTGGAGCTCCACGAGGCGGTCGATGACGCCCTGCTGCGTGACGCGGCAGAGCTCGTCGGGCTCGTAGCGCTGGATCCGTTCCGCGGCGCTCCGCATGTCGTCGGCCACGGCGCGCATGATCGGCGCGTAGACCACGGAGCCCTCCTCGGCCACCGCCTTCACGACGGGGTCGAGCGACGTCGCGAGGGACCGCTGCTCCTCGGCGAGGTTCTTCATCTCGATCCGCTGGAAGCGCGTGAAGCCGCCCTCGGGGCTCCGCCCGTTCCACGCGGCGGTGGTCTTCTCGAGGATCGCGCGCTCCTCGCGCTCGACGCGGGCGAGCTCCTGCTCGATCTTGTAGAGGGCCTCCTGCGCCTCGAGGTTCTGGTACTGGCGCTCCTCGTCCTCGAGGTTGCGGTCGGCCATGTCGAGGTACTTCTCGGCCTGGCGCGCCTCCTCGGCGCCCTCCTCCGAGTCGCCCTCCTCGAAGTCGCGGGACGCCTGGCGCATCCGTTCGGCGGCGCGTCGCATGCCGTCGGCGCCGGTCTGCGTGGACTCCTTCTTCGCGAGCTCCTCCGCCAGCTTCTCCGCCTCCGAGCGGATCTTCTCCTGCTCGTCCTTCAGACGGCGGAGACGTTCGCGGGCCGCGGCGTCGCCGCCCGGATCGCGGAGCGCCTCGCGGGCCTCCTCGAGCTGCTTCTGCGCCTCGCGGCGCTTCGCCTGCGCGTCGCGGGGGCTCCCGCTCCGCCCGGCCTGTCCGGCCTGTTCCATCGTCTGCCCGGCCTCGGCGGCCTGTCCCGCCGCCTGCTTCGCGCGCTCCGACGAACCCCGCGCGGCGGCGTCGCCGGACGCGGCGAGCTCCTCCGCGCGCTTCTTCAGCTTCTCCTCGAGCTCCTTCAGCTCCTCGCGCAGGCGGTCCTGCTTCTCGGCGAGGGCCTTCTCGGCCTCCTTCTCCTTCTCCGAGAGCGCGGCGGCGCGGGCGGACTCCTTCGCCGCGGCCTCGCGGAGCGCGCGCTCGGCCTCGGACGCCGCGGCCCC
>JAJVHW010000038.1 GCA_022072415.1 Planctomycetota bacterium | reverse complement strand
CGCTGCACCGCTGGGACGCGCCGCTCGCCGCGAGGTTCCGCGCCGTCGCCGAGGGACCCGGCGCGTCGGCGGGCGGTCCGGACACGGCCTACGCGTCGCGCGCGGTGCGGCGCCTCGTGACGCCGTGCCCCCGCGGCATCGCGACGAGCGAGCCGGACGGGAGGACGACCGCCGTTCCGGCCGGGGAACGCCGCTGATACGATCCTCCGCGGCATGACGCCGAGGAGGCCCCGATGACCTGGTGGCAGTGGACGCTGCTCGCGCTCGGCACGCTGGTCGCCGTCGTCTTCCTGCACGACGTCACGCAGTCGAAGCACCCCGTGCTCCGGATCTTCCCGGTCATCGGACATCTCCGGTACTTCCTGATCGAGATCGGTCCGGAGCTCCGCCAGTACCTCGTCGCGCAGAACCGCGAGGAGCTCCCGTTCAACCGGAGCGAGCGCGAGTGGATCTACCGGTCGGCGGAGAAGGAGAACAACTACTTCGGCTTCGGGACCGACGACCAGGTCTACGGGATCGGCTATCCCATCGTGAAGCACTCGACCTTCAACTACGACCCGCACCCCTACACCGGGAGCGCGAAGGACAAGTCGGTGAAGATCCCGTGCGCGAAGGTGGTCGGCGAGTTCCACCGGCGCGCGCTGCCGCACCGTCCGCCGTCCATCGTCAACGTGTCCGCGATGAGCTTCGGGTCCCTCGGCCGGAACGCGGTGAGCGCGATCAACCTGGGCTGCAGGACCGCGGGGTCCTACCACAACACCGGCGAGGGCGGCTGCTCGCGCTACCACCGGCTCGGCGCCGACGTCTGCTACCAGATCGGCACCGGGTACTTCGGCTGCCGCGACTCGGGCGGCGCGTTCGACCTCGACGCGGTCCGTCGCCTCTGCGACGACGTGCCGCAGATCCGCATGATCGAAGTGAAGCTCTCGCAGGGCGCGAAGCCCGGGAAGGGCGGCGTGCTTCCCGGGAGCAAGGTCACCGCCGAGATCGCGGAGGCCCGCGGCGTGCGGATCGGCGAGGACTGCATCAGCCCGAACGGCCACGCGGCGTTCCGGAACGTCGAGGAGCTGATCGCGTTCGTCGAGCGGATCGCGCAGGCGACGGGGCGCCCCGTCGGCATCAAGTCGGCGATCGGGCACCTCGACTTCTGGCACGAGCTCGCGGAGCAGATGCGCGCGTCCGGGAAGGGTCCGGACTTCATCACGATCGACGGGAAGGAGGGAGGCACCGGCGCGGCGCCGCTCGCGTTCGCGGACCACGTGGCGCTGCCCTACCGCGTCGCGTTCCCCCGCGTCTACCGGATCTTCCAGGACGCGGGGCTCGCCGACGACCTCGTGTGGATCGGTTCGGGGAAACTCGGGTTCGGCGACCGCGCCATCGTCGCCATCGCGCTCGGCGCAGACCTCGTGAACGTCGCGCGCGAGGCGCTGCTCGCGCTCGGATGCATCCAGGCGCAGAAGTGCCACACCGGAAGCTGCCCCACCGGGATCACGACGCACAAGGCGTGGCTCCAGC
Organism: Planctomycetota bacterium; assembly: GCA_022072415.1. GTDB lineage: Bacteria > Planctomycetota > JAJSAM01 > JAJSAM01 > JAJVHW01 > JAJVHW01. The sequence continues at coordinate 30,511 of JAJVHW010000038.1, read as the reverse complement.
GCGGTCTCTCGCCGGACGCCGCGTCCGTGCGGCTCGCGAACTACATCGACGCCTTCCGCGGCGAGCTCGACGCGATGACGCACGCCGCGGGCTACGAGCATCCGGGGCAGTTCACGCCCCACGACGTGGAGGTGTCGGCCGGCCCCGGGATCTTCCGGTCGCTCTACGAGCTCTACGGATACGACAAGAAGATGTTCGCGCCCGGAAGACCGCCCGAGTTCAAGCGGAGGGACCGCACCGGCTCCCCGCTGGCGGTGCGCTGACCGCGCGCGACCGGATCATGCGACGCGGAATCACCTCGGTGGACGTCCTCACGCTGGCCGCGCTGGCCGGCGTGGCGTGGCTCGTCTGGAAGCCGTCCCGCACGGTCGAGCGCATCATCGAGCGCGAGGACGAGGTCGTCCGCGACCTCGCCGACCTCTGGGAGCGGCACGCCGCGCACATGGCCGCGGGCGGGCGGGACCAGGACAAGGACGGCCGCCCCGAGGCGTCTCCCGTCGGCGATTTCCTCGGCTCGCGCGCGGAGGCGGCGGAGCACGTGGACGGATCGACCGTCTGGATCATGGACGGCTACCGCTTCCAGATGCTCGGTCCCGCCGCGCTCGACGGGCGCCCGGCGCCGGTCGCAGATCCGTCCGGACAGGTTCCGGCCGACTACGCGGAGGTCGCGTGGATGCTCGTCGCGTGGCCCGAGCGCCCCGGCCGCTCCGGAATGCGCGCCTACGCGTGGACGAAGGACGGCCTCGCGATCCACAAGGTGGACGGCTACCCCTACGAGCGCTTCGCCGACCGCGCCCCCGATCCGGGCATGCCCCTCGTCCGCCGCGAGGGCAGCCGCATCGAGCGGATCGAGATGCCCTTCGACCCGAAGACGTGGGGCCCGCCCTCGCGCGACGTCGTGCCGAGCGGCGAAGGCCTCCCGCAGAAGCCGGCAGGCCGCGACCGGACGAAGGGGAGGTGACGCATGCGTCGGGGCGGGAGCGGCGCTTGACCTCGGGAGCCGGCGCGCGCCGCGGGCTTCACACGCTGCCCGCTGACTTCCGCGGCGCGATCGAGTCCGACGAGACCGCCCGGCGGCTCTGGTCCGGCTTCACGCCGCTCGCGCGGAACGAATGGATCTGCTGGGTCACGTCGGCGAAGAAGGACGAGACCCGGGCGCGCCGGATCACGGTCGGCCTGGACAAGATGCGCAAGGGCATGCGCCGGCCGTGCTGCTGGCCCGGCTGCCCGCATCGTTGACGCGGCGACCCGCCTCTACCGCCGCTGACCGGACGTCGCCGGAAGCGGCGAGCCCGAGCCGCCGCCCGGCCAGAAACGCACGGTCTCGCCGGTGATCGGATCGGTCCGGACGATGAAGCCGTCGGGGCCGGGCACGTCGGCGGGAGTCGCGGGCGGAGGCGCCTGCGTCACGCGGCGGCGGACGCCGAGCGTCAGGACGACCGATCCGTCCGGCTCGCGCACGATGTCGGTGAGGTAGGGAGACGACGGGCCGTCGGAGTGCGTGGACGCGGGAACGGTGTGCGGCGTCAGGTCCCTCGCCCGCGCGTTCGGGAACGCGATCTCGCCGGTGCGGACGAGCGACGCGTCGAGCACGTCCACGCCGTGCGCCTCGACGAGGTCGCGCTCGGTCGCGTAGCCCGCGCTTCCCGGCGTCGGGCGGCCGCCGATCCTCCACACGAGGAGCCCCTCGCAGGGCATCTCCGCCGAGGCGCCGCGCCGCGCGCGCACCTCGAGCACCAGGCGCTCCGAACCGTCGGGCGCGCAGGGGACGACCGCCACGGCGCCGCGCGCCGTCTCCATCGGACGGATGCGGATCCGCTGCGGGACCGTCGGCTCGACGAGGATCTCCTCGGCCCAGCCGAGCGACGCGCGGCACGGGCCGCAGAGCGCGAACGGCCGCGCCGCGCCGTGCGACGGACCGCCGCGGTGCCCGAGGGCCATCAGGCAGAAGTCGCCCGAACCCGTCCGGTGCCCCGTTCCGTACGCGTCGGCGAGGCCGAGCAGATGGCCGAACTCGTGGCAGTGGACGCCGACGGCGGCGCCGTCCGGCCCTTCCGCCGCGTGCACGTAGTAGGAGACCTTCCGACCGTGCACGACCACCTGGGCGCGGTGCGGCCAGAGCGCGAACCCCGGCCGCGTCTCCGGCGCTCCGGCGTGGACGAACGCGATGCCGTGGTACTGCGCGGCGGACGCGGCGCTCATCCGCGAGGCGAGCGCGCGGGCGGCCGCGGCGAACGCGGAGCGGTCGGTCGCGCCCATGGGCTGCTCGGAGTAGTCCGTCCGCGCGCCGGGGAGGTCCACGGGGTCGAGCACGTCGCCGGTCACGGCGAGGCGGCCGTACGACTGGTCGCGGTAGTAGTCGGCGAGCGTCCCGCCCGAGGACGCGCCGAAGAGGAGCGACCGGAGGCGCGCGCCGTCCGGAGCGCGCTCGCCCGCGAAGCGGAGCGGGACGACGGCCAGGCGGAACACGGGCCCGGTGAAGAGACCGTCGGCGCGGCGCTGCGCGCCCAGGGTCGGCGTCACCTTCCAGCCGCGTCCGCCGCGCACGAAGACCACGTCCACGGACTCGCCCGGACTCCGCGCGTCGAGCGCCGCGTCGAGGTCGGCGAGCGACGTCACCGGCGCGCCCGCGATCGTGCGGATCACGTCGCCCGCGGCGAGCGCCGAGCGTTCGGCCGGCGACCCCGCCACGACGGACGAGATCCGGAGCCCTCCGTCGTCGGGCACCGAGACCACCCCGAGCCACGCCCGCTCGGCCGGCCGGACCGTGCGCGAACGGACCGCGTGCTGGAGCTCACGGACGGGAAGATCCGCCCGGTCTCCCGCGAGGGCGGGAGGCGCGAACGCGGTCGTCGCGACTGCCGTCATCGCGAACGCCGTCATCGCGACTGCCGTCATCGAGAACGCCGCCGCGACGCAGCAGGCGAGCAGGCTCCGGACACGTCGGCGCGCGGAGAGGAACACAGGCCACCCTGCGCCGCCCCTCGAATCGGCCGGTCGGCGCGGTGTCCTATCGGATCGAGAGGGCTTCTCTCAAGAGGGGAATCCCCGCCTCATCGACGTCGCGACCCGCATGACGAAGCGTGTCCGCTCGCGGAGACGACGCCTCATCGGCGGCCGAACGTGACGACCGCCTCCTTCGTCCCCTTCTCGAGCTTCCCGATCACCCGCGCGCCGGTCTCGCCGGCCGCGCGCAGGGCCGAGAGGAGCTTCGGCGCCTTCGACGGCGACGCGACGAGCACCATCCCCATCCCCATGTTGAAGACGCGGTAGCACTCGTCTCGGTCCACGCCGCCGCGCGTCCGGATCGCCTCGAACACCGGGAGCGGCTCCCACGTCCTCGCGTCCACCACGGCGCGGACGCCGTCGGGGAGCACGCGCGGGATGTTGTCGGGGAAGCCGCCGCCGGTGATGTGGGCCATCGCCTTGACGAGTCCCGACGGGAGCAGCGGAAGGAGGAGCGGCGCGTAGGAGCGGTGGACGGCGAGGAGCGCCTCGGCGACGGACGCGCCGCCGAGGTCCGCAGGGCGGTCATGGATGCCGAGCCCGCTCTTCTCGAGCAGCACCTTCCGCGCGAGCGAGTAACCGTTCGTGTGGAGGCCCGACGACGGGAGGCCGATGAGCACGTCCCCCGCCGCCACGTTCCGACGGGGCAGCAGGTCGGCTCGCTCGACGGCGCCGACGATCGTCCCCGCGAGGTCGTAGTCCCCCGGCTTGTACGTGCCGGGCATCTCGGCCGTCTCGCCGCCGACGAGCGCGCAGCCGTTCTCGCGGCACGCCGCGGCGAACCCGGAGAGGATCTGCGCGACGACGTCCTTGTCCATCTTCCCGACCGCGATGTAGTCGAGCAGGAAGAGGGGCCGCGCGCCCTGGACGAGGATGTCGTTCACGCAGTGGTTGGTGAGGCAGCGCCCCACCGTGTCGTGCTTCCCCGCCGCGATCGCGACGGCGATCTTCGTGCCCACGCCGTCGGTGGACGAACAGAGCAGCAGGTCCTTCCCCTTCGGCGCCTCGAAGAGTCCGCCGAAGCCGCCGAACGAGCCGACGCACCGGTCGTTCCACGTGGACTCGATCGCCTTCCGCGCCGAGAAGATGGCGCCCATCTTGGCGTCGATGTCCACCCCCGCGTCTCGGTAGGTGGTGCGGACCTTCGGGGTCGGCTTCTTCACGGGTTTCACTCTCTTCACGGGGCGGCCTCCGGAACGGCCAAAGCTACACCGGCCCCCGGACGCAGGGGACGATGCCCGGATGCCCGAGAAGGAGCCGCGGCAAGGCACCGTCGCCCCGGACCGCGAACGCGACGCCGGACTCCGCGGCGAGGAGCTCGCGCGGGCCACGTGGGCGCTCGGCCTCGTCTTCGCCGGCGGGCTGGCCGTGCTCGCCGTCGTGCTGATGACGCGACGGCGTCAGCCGCGGCCGTAGCCGCCGCCGCCCGGGGTCTCGACCCGGAGGACGTCTCCCGGCGCGGCCTCGGCGACGGCGCGGCCGGCGAGGGGGACGACGGATCCGTCGGACCGCAGGAGCGTGTTCCGTCCGGGCGCGCCGGCCGCGCCGTCGCGAAGTCCGGGGGCGCCGCGGGCGCGGCGTTCGGAGAGCAGTCCGACGCCGCACGGTTCGAGGAACTCGAACTCGCGGACGAGACCGTCGCCGCCGCGGTGCGCGCCCGGGCCGCCGGACTGCCGTCGCACCGCGAACGCGCGCACGCGCACCGGGAACCGCGACTCGAGCACCTCGACGTCGGTGATGCGGGTGTTCGTCATGTGGCACTGCACCGCCGACGCGCCGTCGCGCGCGGGGCCGGCGCCCATCCCGCCGCCGAGCGTCTCGTAGTAGGCGCCGCGCGGCGTCGCGAGGGACACGTTGTTCATCGTGCCCTGGCTCGGGGCCGACACGCCGAGCGAGGCGAGGACGACGTCCACGATGCGCTGCGACGTCTCGACGTTCCCGCCGACCACGGCGTCGCCGGGCGCAGGGTCGAGCAGTGAACCCGCGGGGATTCGCAAGTCGAGCGGGCGGAGGCAGCCTTCATTGAGCGGAATCGGCCGACGGACGAGCGTGCGGAACGCGTAGAGCACCGCGGCGCGCACGACGGCGGGCGGCGCATGCAGGTTGGTCCTGCCGCGCGGGCCGGTGCCCGCGAAGTCCACGACCGCGGCGCCGCCGCGACCGATCGTCACCGATGCGCGGATCGGAGTGCCGTCGTCGAGCGCGTCCTCGAACGCGCTCGTTCCTTCGGGCAGCGCCGAGAGCGCCTCGCGCATCGCCTCCTCGCCGTCGTCGAGCACGTGCGCCATCTGCGCCGCGACGACGTCCGCGCCGTGCTTCGCGCACATCTCGCGGAGGAGACGCGCGCCTTCCGCCGACGCCGCCGCCTGCGCCCGCAGATCGACGATCCGGTCCTCGGCGCCGCGCGTGCGGGACGCGAACCCGCGCATCGCCGCGTCTTCGAGGAACGCGCCGTCGCGCACCACCAGGAGGCCGTGCACGCGCACGCCTTCCTCGTCGAGGGTCGTCGAGTCGGGCGGCATCGATCCGGGCGTGCGCCCGCCGACGTCGGCGTGGTGAGCACGGCTCGCCACGAAGAACCGCGCGCCGCCGACGAGGACCGGCGTGACCATCGTGACGTCGGGGAGGTGCGAACCGCCGCGGCATGGGTCGTTGGTGAGGATGCAGTCGCCGTCCTGCAGGCCGTCGTCGCCGCTGGCGGCGAGAACGGCGCGCACGCTCTCCCCCATCGCACCGAGGTGGACGGGGACGTGCGGCGCGTTCGCCACGAGACGCCCGCCGCCGTCGAAGACCGCGCACGAGAAGTCGAGACGCTCCTTGATGCTCGTGGAACGGCTCGTGCGCTCCAGCACCGCGCCCATGCGGTCCGCGAGCGACATGAACGCGTTCGCGAAGAGCGTCAGCGTGACCGGGTCCCGGAGCGTCGTCGCGCGCGGCGGGTCGGGCGGCGAGACCGGCACGATCCGCAGCGCGCCGACGCCGCAGCGAAGCTCGAACCCGGGTTCGACGACGATGGTCGTGCGTTCGTCCACGACGAGAGCGGGACCGGCGATGCGGTCGCCGTCGGCGACCGACGCGAGGGCCACGACCGCCGAGCGCAGCGCGGCGGCGCGGCCGTCCACGAGGAACGCGACGTCGGCGAACCGCGGCGGCGAGCCCACCGGCGAGGCGTCCCGCGCGGGACCGCCTCCCGGCCCGGTCGCCGCGCACTCCGCGCGCACCCGGACGGCGGCGATCTCGAGTTCGTCGGCCGCGGGCGGGAACCCGAAGAGGCGCCGGTGCGCGGCCGCGAACGCCGCGCGCAGGTCCGCCGTCGGGCCGAGCGGGACCGGAATCGACGCGTCCATGCCGGACACGCGCACGTCGACGGTCACGGCGATCCGGACCTGTCCGACTCCCTGCGAGCGCAGCACCGCCCGCGCCTCCGCCGCCAGCCCGTCGGCGACGCGGCGCGCGTCCGGCTCGGTCTCCGGAGACACGGCGATCCGGCATCCCGCGGACGCCGCGTGTGAGGGCCGCGCGGTCGAGACGCCGAGCGCCGACAGCACCGAAGCATGACGGCTGACGAGGATCTCCGGCGCGCCGAGCGCCGCGGCGACCGCGCACGCGTGCTGCGGACCTGCCCCGCCGAACGCGACGAGCGCGTGGTCGCGGACGTCGTGTCCGCGGAGGAGGCTCTCCTCGCGGACCGCGTGGGCGACGTGCTCGTCGGCCACGCGGACGAACGCGAGCGCCGCGTCCTCGACGGGCATGCCGAGCCTCGCCGCCAGAGGCGCGAGCGCGCGGCGCGACGCGTCCACGTCGAACGGCGAGCGTCCGTCGCGGCCGAACGCGGCGGGGAACGACTCGGGGACGAGGCGCCCGAGCACCGCGTCGGCGTCGGTGAGCGTGGCCGGACCGCCGCGACCGTAACCGGCCGGTCCGGGGTCCGCCCCCGCGCTCTCGGGCCCCACGTGCAGGCGTCGTCCGTCGAACGAGAGCACCGACCCGCCGCCGGCGGCGACCGTGCGCACGCGGATCGAAGGGGCGCGGAGCCTCGCGCGGCCGATCTCCGTCTCCGGCATGCGCTCGGGCACTCCCTCGACGCGGCACACGTCGGTGCTCGTCCCGCCCATGTCGAATCCGACGCCGCGCGCCGCGCCGGATGCCGCGAGCACACGCGCCACGGCGAGGGCGCCGCCGGCCGGTCCCGACAGCACCGCTGCGGCCCCCCGCACCCGCTCGATCGCCGAGAGCCCGCCGTCGCTCGTCACGAACCACACCTGCACGTCGTCCGCGAACGCGGCGCGCACGTCGGCGAGCGACGCGCGGAGCGGCGGCGTCAGGTACGCGTCGGCGACCGCGGTCCGCATCCGCGCGAGGAATCCGATCTCGCGTCCGCAGGCGTGGGACGTGACCACGTGCGGGACGCCGGCGGCGCGCAGCGCGGCGGCGGCCTCGTCCTCCACCTGCGGCGCGAGGTGTCCGTGGACGAACGCGACGGCCGCGCTTCCGATGCCGGCCGCGGCCATCTCGCGGCCCGCACGCTCGACGGCGCCGCGATCGAGCGGCTCGACAACCGATCCGTCGGCCCCGATCCGTCCGCCGACCTCGAACACGCGCTCGCAGAGAGGCGGATCGCGGCGCACGTCGAGGTCGAAGAGGTCCGGCCTCTCCTGGGAGCCGATGACCGGGAGGTCCGCGAACCCGCGCGTCACGACGAGCGCGCACCGCGCGCCCCGCCGCTCGAGCAGCGCGTTCGTCGCGACGGTCGTGGACCACCGGACCTCGCGCACCGTGCGCGACGGGATCCCGCCGCCCTCCGGCGCGCCGAGCCGTTCCCGGATCGAGCGGATGACCGCCGCGCCGCCCCGGTCGGTCGGCACCTTCCACGCCGAGATGCGCCCGTCGGCGCCCGTCGCGACGACGTCCGTGAACGTGCCGCCCCGGTCCACCGCGACGCGGAACGGCGCGCCGGACACCGTCACTTCGCCGGGGCGCCCTGCGCCGCGGGGACGGACTGCACGAGCAGGTCCGCCACCTGGCGCGCGAACCGCACGGGATCGGACGGCGGGCTTCCCTCGGCGACGAGCGCCTGGTCGTAGAGGAGCGTGGCGAGGTCGCGCACGCGGTCCTTCTGCGCGTCGTCGCCGCAGAGGTCGTTCATGCGGCGCACGAACGGATGCGCGGGGTTCACCTCGAGCACCCGCTTCCCGCCTTCGTACGTCCGGTCGTGGGCGCGGAGCATCCGTTCGAGGCGCGGACTCGCCTCCCACGCATCGTGGACGAGGCACGCCGGGGCGTCGGAGAGGCGGGCCGACACGCGCACGTCGCGGACCGAGGCGGCGAGCGACTCCTTCATGCTCGCGAGGAGCGGCGCGAGCTCTCCCGCCTGCTTCTCCCGCTCCTCCTTCTCCTTCGCGTCCTCGGGGAGTTCGAGGTCGGCGACGGCGGCCGAGACGATCTTCTTCCCGCCGAACTCGCGGAGGTTCTGGAGCACCCACTCGTCCACGGGCTCGACGGCGAGGAGCACCTCGTATCCGCGCTTCCGGAGACGTTCCGCGTGGGGCGACGCGAGCGCCGCCGCGCGGGACTCGGCCGGGACGTACCAGATCGCGGGCTGGCTCTCCGCCATGCGGGACACGTACGACGGCAGCGACGTCAGCTCCTCCCCGGCGCTCGTCTGGAAGCGAAGCAGCTTCTGCACGCGCTCGCCGTGCTCGCCGTCGTGCGCGCCCTCCGCGAGGATGCGTCCGGACGTGCGCCAGAAGTGCGCGTAGCGGTCGGCGACCGGCTTCGGCGAGTCGTCGTCGTCGTCGCCCTCCTTCGGCGCCGGGGCGTCCGGGACGTCGCGCCGGCCCTCGGCCGCGAGTTCCTCGAGCAGGTCGAGCACCTTCCGCGTCACGTGCTTCCGGAGCTGCGCGCTCACGCGGTCCCGCTGGAGGAACTCGCGGGAGACGTTCAGCGGGAGGTCGTCGGAGTCCACGACGCCGCGGACGAAGCGGAGCCACGGCGGGAGCACGTCCTCGCAGTCGTCCATGATGAAGACGCGGCGCACGAACAGCCGCACGCCCTTCCCGCGGATCTCCGGCATGTCGGGCATCGCGCGGCGCGCGAGGAAGAGGAGACCGGTCAGCTCCTGCGAGCCCTCCACCTTGAAGTGCGTCCACGCGAGCGGCGGCTCCCAGTCGTGGGAGACGTGCTTCCAGAACTCCTCGTACTGCGCGTCGGTCACCTCGGACTTCGGCCGGGTCCAGAGCGCCGCGCCGCGGTTCACCTGCTCGAGGGCGCGGGTCTTCGCGCCGTCCTTCTCGGTCGTGCACTCGAGGCGGATCGCGTGACGCACGAAGTCGGAGTACTTCCGGACGAGCTCCCGGAGCGTCCACTCGCGGAGGAAGTCCCGCTCGCTCTCGCGGAGGTGGAGGATCACGTCGGTCCCGGGGGCGTCGCGCTCGGCCGGCGTGACGGTGAACCCGGACTTCCCGTCGCTCTCCCACCGGAACGCCCGTCCGTCGCCCCCCGCCTTCCTGGACACGACCTCCACGCGGTCGGCCACGAGGAACGACGCGTAGAACCCGACGCCGAACTGCCCGATCAGGTTGAGGTCCTTCCGCTGGTCTCCGGAGAGAGACTGGAGGAGCGCCTTCGTGCCCGAGTGCGCGATGGTGCCGAGGTTCCGCGCGAGCTCGGACTCGTCCATCCCCATGCCGTCGTCGCGGATGGTCAGCGTGCCGCGCTCGCGGTCGGGGACGAGGTCGATCGTCGGCGCGCCGGACGCGGCGAGCGAGGGCTCGGTGAGCGCGCGGAAGCCGCGCTGGTCGATCGCGTCGCTCGCGTTGCTGATGAGCTCGCGGAGGAAGACCTCCTTGTGCGTGTAGAGCGAGTGGACGACGAGAGCGAGCACCTCGCTCACGTCGGCCTGGAATCCGTGCTTCGTCGGCGTCACAGCGTCAGTCATGGGTGCGGACCTCCTCCGTCGCCGCGCGCGTGCAACCCCGATGCCCGTCAGATTGTCACGTCGCGCGGGTCCGGCCGCGACGATTCAGGCGTGTCGCCGGGCTCGCCCCGCATCACGGTGCGGCCCCTTCCCGGACCTCGGGGAGCGGACCCGGTAGAACGCGCGGAGGCGCGGCGTCAGCGCGTGATCTTCACGGACACGTCGCCGCACCCGGGAACCGCGCCGGGCTTGTGGACGGCCACCGTGACCGCGCGCACGAGCGGACTGTCGCGGCAGATCCGCGCCACGTCCTCGGCCACGCGCTCGATCAGGAGGTGCTGCGACGCGCACACCTCGTCGCGGATCCGCCGCGAGAGCGCGTCGTAGTCCACCGTGTCGCCGAGACGGTCCGACGCGCCCGGGTCCCGGAGGTCCACGTCGAGCGACACGTCCACGAGGAGCCGCCGCGGCGCCGCGCGCTCGTCGTCGCGCACGCCGACCACGCAGGTCACCTCGAGCCCGTGGATCTCGATCCGGTCCGACATGTCAGTCCCCCATCAGCAGCGAGAAGATGCGGCCGAGCGACTCGCGCATGTCCTTCCGCGCGACGATCCGGTCCACGAACCCCTTCTCCTTCAGGAACTCCGACGTCTGGAAGCCCTCGGGGAGGTTCTGGCGGATCGTGTTCTTGATGACCCTGGGCCCGGCGAAGCCGATCAGCGCCTTCGGCTCGGCGAGGATCACGTCGCCGAGCGCCGCGAACGACGCGGTGACGCCGCCGGTGGTCGGGTTCGTGAGCACGGACACGAACGGGGCGCGCGTGGTGCTCTTGAAGCGCTGGATCGACGCGCTCGTCTTCGACATCTGCATGAGCGACACCGCGCCCTCGTGCATGCGCGCCCCGCCCGACGCGGAGAACACGACGCAGGGCACGCCGGCTTCGCGCGCCGCGTCGAGCGCCATCGCGACCTTCTCGCCCACCGCGTGCCCCATCGAGCCGCCCATGAACTCGAAGTCGAGGGACGCGAGCACGACCGGGCGCCCGAGCAGCTTCGCCCGCCCGGCGACGCACGCGTCGCCGAGACCGGTCGACTTCCGCGCGCGGACGAGCTTTTCCGCGTATCCGCCCTTTCCGTCGTGGAAGCCGAGCACGTCGCGGCTCTGCACGTCGGCGCCGATCTCCTCGAAGGTGCCCGGGTCGGCCGTGATCTCCATGCGGCGGCGGGACCCGATCGGGAAGTGCTCGCCGCACTTCGGGCAGCACTCGAGGGCGTCCTCGATCTGGCGCCGGTCGATGTACTCCTTGCAGCAGTCGCAGACCTGCCAGAGACCCTCGGGGATCTCCTTCTTCTTCTTGTTCTGCCAGGCCATCGCGCTACCTCCGCGCCGCCTCGGCCAGGCGGCGGAGTTCGCCCACCTCGGCCGCAGGGTCCGCCGCGCCGTAGATCGCCGTGCCCGCGACGAGCACGTTCGCCCCCGCGGCGACGCAGGACGCGATCGTCCGGCGGTCGATCCCGCCGTCCATCTCGATGTCCTTCGTCCAGCCGTAGCGCCCGCGGAGCGCCTCGACCTTCCCGAGCACGTCGGCGATGAACTTCTGCCCGCCGAAGCCGGGGTGGACCGACATCACGAGGACCATCTCCACATGCTCGAGCGCGGGTTCGAGCATCTCGACCGGCGTCGGCGGGTTGATGGCGATGCCGGGGCGCACCCCCGCCTTCCGCAGCGCGGCCGCGGCCGCGGCGACGTCCTGCACGACCTCCACGTGGAACGTGACGCCCATGTCGAGGTTCCCGCGGAGCGCGGCGAAACGCTCCCCGTAGGTGACGGGGTCCGTCACCATGAGGTGACAGTCGAGGGGGATCTTCGCGGACTTCGCGACGCACTTGACGACCGGCGGGCCGATGGAGAGGTTCGGCACGAAGTGCCCGTCCATCACGTCCACGTGGTGCAGGTCGGCGCCGCCGCGCTCCACGAGCGCGAGCCCCTCGGCCATCCGCGAGAAGTCCACCGAGAGGAGGCTCGGCGCGATCCGGATCGGCGGGAGCGGAGTCACGGGCGATCCTCCGGCGCGGGGTCCAGCGCGGCGACGCCCGGAAGCTCGCGTCCTTCCAGGAACTCCAGCGCCGCGCCGCCGCCGGTGGAGACGTGCGACATGCGCCCGGCGATCCCGAACTCCTCGGCCGCCGCGGCGGTGTCGCCGCCGCCGACCACGGTGACCGCCCCGTTCGCGGTCGCCGCGGCGATCGCGTCGCCCACGGCGCGGGTTCCCGCGTCGAACGGCGGCATCTCGAACACGCCCATCGGGCCGTTCCAGAGGACGGTGCGGGCCTTCGCGATCTCCGCCGCGTACGCCGCGCGGGTCGCGGGGCCGATGTCGAGCCCCATGCGGCCCTCGGGGACGCCCGGTGACGAAACGTCGCACGCCGCGCCCGGTTCGAGCTTCGCGGCGTGGACGTGGTCCGACGGGAGCACGATGCGCACGCCTCGGGACTCGGCCTCGGCGAGGATCCGCCGCGCCGTGTCCACGAGGTCCGGCTCCAGCCGCGACCCGCCGACCGGCACCCCGCGCGCGGCGAGGAACGTGTACGCCATGCCGCCGCCCACGAGGGCCACGTCCACCCGCGAGAGCAGGTTCTCGAGGACGGGCACCTTGTCCGACACCTTGGCCCCGCCGAACACGAGCACGAACGGGCGCGCCGGGTTCGCGAGGACGCCGCCCAGGTGCCCGATCTCCGCCGCCATGAGCAGCCCCGCCGCGGCGGGGCGGAGGAACTGCGGGACTCCGGACACCGATGCGTGCGCACGGTGCGCCGCGCCGAACGCGTCGTTCACGTAGGCGTCGCCGAGCGAGGCCAGCTCCCGTGCGAACGCGGAGTCGTTCTTCTCCTCGGCGTCGCGGAACCGGAGGTTGTCGAGGAGGATCACGTCGCCCGGCTTCGCCGCGCGGCAGCGGGCGCGCACGTCGTCGCCGATGCAGTCGCGGAGGATCGTCACGGGCCGCCCGAGGAGTTCCTCGAGCGCACGCCCCGCGGGGGCGAGGCGCTGGTCCTCGACGACCTTGCCCTTCGGGCGCCCGAAGTGGCTCGCGAGGATCACGGCCGCGCCCCGTTCGAGGAGCAGGCGGATCGTCGGCAGCGTGGAGCGGATCCGACGGTCGTCGGTCACGCGGAGGGACTCGTCGAGCGGGACGTTGTAGTCCACGCGAACGAGGACGCGCTTCCCCGCGACGTCGAGGTCGCGGACGGAGAGCTTCCGGAGGTTCCCGCCCATCGACCGTTACCCGAGCGACGACGCGTAGGCCATCAGGTCCACCACGCGGTTGCTGTAGCCCCACTCGTTGTCGTACCACGCGAACGTCTTCACGAGGTTCCCGTTCGCCATGGTCGAGAGGCTGTCGAAGATGCACGAGGCCGGGTTCCCGACGATGTCGGTCGAGACGAGCGGGTCGGTCGAGTACTCGATGAACCGCGCGGCGGGTCCCGACGCGGCGGCCTTCATCGCCGCGTTGACCTCCTCCGCCGTGACCGGGCGCGACACGACCGCGACGAGGTCCACGATGGACCCGTTCGGCACGGGCACGCGGAGCGACGTCCCGTCGAGCTTCCCCTTGAGCGCCGGGAGGACCTTCCCCACCGCGCGGGCGGCGCCCGTCGAGGTCGGGATGATGTTCTGCGCGGCGGAGCGCGCGCGGCGGAGGTCCTTGTGGACGAGGTCGAGGATGCGCTGGTCGTTCGTGTACGCGTGGACGGTCGTCATGTACCCGCGCTCGATCCCGAAGGACTCGTGGAGCACCTTCGCCATCGGCGCGAGGCAGTTCGTGGTGCACGAGGCGTTGCTGATGATCCGGTGCGACGGCTGGAGGACGTGCTCGTTGACGCCCATGACCACGAGCGCGTCCACCTCGTCCTTCGGCGGCACCGTGAGGAGCACCCGGCCGGCGCCCGCCGTCACGTGCTTCTCGCAGTCGGCCTTCTTCGTGAAGACGCCCGTGGACTCGACCGCCCAGTCGATCCCCTCGGCCCGGTGCGGCAGGTTCGCCGGGTCCTTCTCGGCCGTGATCCGGATTGCCCGGCCGTTCACGACGAGCTTCCCCTCGCCGACCTCGACCTTGCCGTCGAAGCGGCCGTGGGTCGAGTCGTAGCGGAGGAGGTGGGCGAGCGTCCCGGCGTCGGAGAGGTCGTTGATCGACGCGACCTCGAAGCGCGGATCCTTCGCGAGGACGCGGAACACCAGGCGGCCGATGCGGCCGAAACCGTTGATGGAGACGCGAAGCGGCAAGGGGACCTCCTCTGTGCGGGGCTCGGGCGCCGGACACGCGTCGCCGGCGCTCCGGCGGAGGGGCGAATCTACGCGCGGCGCTTCCGGGAACCGAACGCTTCCGTAGGATGCGGTGCGTGACGCCCCCGGAGAACCCCGTCCTCGGCGTGGCGCGCTCGGTGCCTGCGGGCGAGCGCGTCCTCGCGGCCTGTTCCGGCGGCTCCGACTCGGTCGCGCTCCTCCAGGCGGCGGCGGAGGCTCTCGGCGCGGCGCGGGTCGTCGCCGGGCACGTGGACCACGGGCTCCGGCCGGACAGCGCCGACGACGCGGAGTTCGTGCGGCGGCTCGCGGCCCGGCTCGGCATCCGATTCCGATCGACGCGGCTCGGGCCGATCCGACGCGCCGGGCGGAGTCCTGAGGACGCGGCGCGGGAGGCGCGGCGGGCCGCGCTCCTCGCGATGTGCCGCGACGAAGGCTGCGAGGTGCTGCTGCTCGCGCACCAGATGGACGACGTGGCGGAGACCGTGCTCATGCGGATCTCCACGGGCACGGGGCCCGCCGGGCTCTCGCCGATGTCCCGCCCGCCGGACGGCGGCGGCGTGCAGATCGTCCGTCCTTTCCTCGAACTCCGCCGCGAGGCGCTCCGGAACTGGCTCGCGGCACGCGGCGGCGCGTGGCGCGACGACCCGACCAACGTCGCGGGGAACCTGCGCGCGGTCCTTCGGAACGAGGCGATCCCCCTCCTCTCCCGCGCGACGCGGCGCGACGTGGTCCCGCTGCTGGCCCGGTCCGGCGGGCTCGCCGAGGCGTGGAAGGACGCCGGAGGAGCCGCCGCCGCCGACGCGTGGATCGAGCGGCCCGGCGAGGATGTGCGCCGGCTCGCTGCGGGATGGTCGCGCCTTCCCGACGTGGTCCGGACGGATGCGATCCGCCGCGTCCTCCGCGAACTCGGCGAGGGCGGCCGCTCGCCGCTCGCCGCCGCGCGACGCGTGGACGCGGCCCTCCGGACCGGTCCTGCGCGGAACGGAAGGGTCGCGGCGCGGCGGCTCCCGGACGGGAGCGCCGAGTTCTCCCGCATGCGGACGGGACGCGAACCGCTCCCCCGCCTCGTCGTCGCGTCCGGGACGCCGTCCTCGGCGCTCCTGCTCGGTCATCTCCGCGCCGCGCCGCGACGATCGGAACTGCTCGACGCCGACGCACTGGAGCGTCCGCTCCGCATCCGGCGGGCGCGCCCCGGCGACCGGTTCCACGCGCTCGGCGGACCGAAGCCGCAGCGGCTCGTCCGATTTCTTCAGCGCGAGGGCGTCCCCGCGGACGCGCGGGGCGTGGCCGTCGTCACGGACGGTTCGGGGCGCATCGCGTGGGTCGTCGGGCACCGCATCGCCGCGTGGTGCGCGCTGACGCCGGACTCCGGGCGGTGGCTGCACGCTCGCGCCGTGCCGCGCGCCGTGCCGCGCGCGGCATCGCACGCGGGGTCGCGGGCGGAATCGAACGGGGCGCGACGGAAGTCCGCCGCGCCCCGCTCCTGAAGCCTTGACGTACGGGGGCTACCAGCCGGCCTCGACGGAGACGAGCATCCCGCGGTTCGAGATCGCGAGCACCGTCGCGTCCGCCGCGCTGCGTGTCGGGAAGTGCCAGCCTGCGAGGTTCTTCGAGGAGACGACCTTCCCGGTCTTCGCGTCCACCGAGTGGACCGCGCCGCCCGCGCCGGCCACGAGGATGCGGTTCCCGCGGTGCGCGATGAAGCGCGTCCCGCCCTTCACCGCGAACGCCTTCGCGCCCGTCGCACGGTCGAACGCGCGGAGCTCGCCGCCGCACGCGTAGAACACGTGCTTCGGGCCGAACTGCGCGGCGCTCGTGGCGGTCTCGCCCGACCCGGCGAACGCGTCGAACACGGACTTCCCCGTGATGCGGTCGAGCACCGCGAGCTGGCCGCGCTCGGTGACGACGCCCAGGTGGTCGCCGTCCATCGCGAGGGGCTTCTCGATCGCGGTGTGCAGGTTCGCGACCCAGGCGGGCTCGATCTCGCGGACGTTCGTCGGCGACGCCGGGAGCGCGTAGACCATGCCGTTGTCGGACGCGAAGTAGACGACCTCGCTGCCCACCGCGCCCGCGATCGCCGCGTCGGCGACCACGTCGCCCGCCGTGCGCCAGCCCCAGCCGATGTGGCCGGAGGCGAGGCCCACCGCCTCGAGCGTCTTGTTCCCGGCAGGCGTCCGGTAGGTCGGGACGAAGAGCGTCGAGTCGTTGCAGACCGGAGCGGCCGAGGGGACGACCGGGACGAAGCCCGGGGCCGACTCCTCGATCCCGGCGCCGCGGGAGAGGACGAACATCTTCCCCTTGCTGATCGCGACGACCGCGGAGGCCGACATCGCCGGACGGCAGTCCGTCGGGCCGGGGAGGCCGATGTACTCCCATTTCGCGAGGAGCGACTTCCCGTCCACGAAGGTCAGGTGGCCGTGGATGTCCTCGATGAGGACGTCGTCGCCCGACACGTACGCGTCGCGCAGGTGGATCGAGCTCACCGCGCCGAGGTCGTTCGTGTAGGTCTTTCCCTCCACGCCGAGTTCGGCGAGGGCCGCCTTCAGCGGCTGGGACGACGGCCGGTCGGCCGCTCCGCGCAGGCCGCCCGAGTAGGCGCAGCCGGGGAGCGCCGCCGCGGAACCGAGCAGCGCGGCGAGCGTGAGGACGGAGGCGGACGCGAGCCTCATGAGGTCTCCTTCCGAGGGGGAACGCGAGCGGGGACGAGGAACGGGGACGACGCGACGGCGGACTTCCTACGGCGGCATGCCCGGGAAACACGGCGGCGCCCGAGGTCGACGACCCGCGGAATGCCCCACCGCGGACCGAAAGGCTTCGGCCCCGAGCCCGTGGATCGTAGAAACGCCGGAGCGACCCAGTCAAGCGGATTGTCCCTGACACCCGGGACGGCCGCGGTGAACCCGATGGATCCGGAACCCTCCCCGACCCCGTCCCCGAGCCCCGCCGACCTCCGGCGGAACCTTGCGGCTGTGCGGTCCGAGATCGCGGCGGCCGCGCGGCGGGCCGGCCGGGACCCCGGCGACGTGCGCCTGATCGCCGTGACGAAGAGCGCCCCCCTCGACGCGGCACTGGCGCTCGTCGCGGCCGGGCAGGCCGACCTCGCCGAGAACCGGACCTCGCTCCTCGCCGGGCGCCGCGCGGCGGCGGAGGCCGCGGGACTCCGGGCGACGTGGCACCTGATCGGTCACTGGCAGCGGAACAAGGTCCGGCGCGCGCTCGCGTCGGTGGACGTCTTCCACGCCTTGGATTCGCTGGAACTCGCCCGCGTGCTCGCCGCCGAGGTGGCGCGGTCGGGCCGGCCGCCCCTCCGTTGCCTGGTCGAGGTGAACACGAGCGGCGAGGCGACGAAGGGCGGGTTCGCGCCGGAGGCGTTCCGCGCGGCCGCGCCCGCGCTCTCCCGCACGGAGGGGATCGTCCTCGAAGGCCTGATGACCATGGCCCCCGCGTCGCCGGACCCGGAAGCCGCCCGGCCGTTCTTCCGACTCCTCGGAGAGTTGCGCGACTGGGCACGGGATTCGGAGTACCTTCGAGGGTCCGAACTCAGCATGGGCATGAGCGACGACTTCGGCCCGGCCGTCGAGGAAGGTTCCACGATGGTCCGGATCGGACGCCGTCTCTTCATGCCCGGCGCGCGCTGACACACCCCTTGACCTCTGGAGTCCCGCGAAGTGCCCAATCTCATCGTCGAGCGTGGCCGTGAAAAGGGCCTGAGCTTCGAGATCTCCGCCGGGACGGAGTTCGTCGTCGGCCGCGATCCCGACACCGTGCAGGCGGTGATCTCCGACGTGGCGGCGTCGCGCCGGCACTTCTCGATCTCGCAGAAGGACGGACGCTGGGTCCTCGCCGACCTCCAGTCGCGGAACGGGACGTACCTGAACGAGACCGCGGTGGACGGCGAGACGCCGCTCGCGATCGGCGACCGGATCCAGGTCGGCGAGACGGTCTTCTCCTTCCTCGAGGAGGAGAAGGCCGAGGGCAAGGGAGGCCTCGCGGGGAAGGAGATCGGCGGCTACGAGATCCTCACCCGCATCGGCCGCGGCGGGATGGGCACCGTGTACAAGGCGCGCCAGAAGAGCCTGAACCGCCTCGTCGCGCTGAAGTTCCTCTCGCCGAAGCTCGGGAGCAACCCCGCGTTCGTGAACCAGTTCTACGCGGAGGCGCGGGCCGCGGGTCAGCTCAACCACCCCAACGTGGTGCAGGTCTTCGACGTCGGGCAGCTCGCGGGCCTCTACTACTTCTCGATGGAGTTCATGGAGGGCGGCGCCGTCCAGGACCTCCTCACGAAGTCGGAGAACTCGCGGCTCACGTGGGACCAGGCGCTCCCGATCCTGATGGACGCCGCGCGCGGCCTCGCGTTCGCCGAGAAGCGCGGGATCATCCACCGGGACATCAAGCCCGACAACCTGATGCTCACCGTCGAGAACAAGGTGAAGATCGGCGACCTCGGCCTCGCGAAGTCGGCCGAGGACAAGGGGTCGGGCGAGACGGGCATCTTCGGCACGCCGCACTTCATCGCGCCGGAGCAGGCGCAGGGGAAGGACGTCACGCACGCGGCGGACATCTACTCCCTCGGCGCGTCGTTCTACCGCATCGTCTCCGGCCGCACCGCGTTCAGCGGGAAGACCGTCAAGGAGATCCTGAAGGCCCAGATCAACGAGCCGCACAAGCCGCTCGTGCAGGAGATCGAGGGCTTCCCGCCGGACCTCGCCGCCATCGTGGACAAGATGATGGCGAAGAAGGTGGAGGACCGCTACCAGAGCGCCTCGAAGCTGATCGAGGACCTCGAGGCGTTCCAGCTCGCGCACCAGATCGAGCTCGCGGGCGGCATCAAGTCGCGGAAGCCGTACATCATCGCGGCGACGGTGGTCGGCCTCGTGGCGGCGGGGTTCGTCGTGTGGGCGGTCACGAAGCCGCCGGAGATCAAGAAGGAGACGGTGCGCGAGACGTCCGTGATCCGCATCGGCACCACGGGCCCGACCGTCACTCCCGAGCAGTTGCAGGCGCAGAAGAACGGCGCGGCCGAGAACGCGATCCTCCGCATCCAGGTGAAGGAGGGCCCCCTCGGCCCCATCGCGATCGACGGCGAGAAGAAGCAGCGCTGGCTCGACCTCGCGAAGGAGTACGACGGGATCCGCGCCGCCCACCCGGAGGCGTCCGCGGCGATCACGAAGAAGGCGGCGGACCGCGCGGGCGAGATCCGCGGGCAGCTCGAGCTGCTCGAGCGCGAGAAGACGGAAGTCATCGACAAGGCGAAGGCGTGGTGGAAGAGCACCGACGACGCCGTCCGCGGCGGACTCGCCGCGAAGCGCTGGGGCGCGGCGATCCACGCCGCGTCGGCCGCGCTCGCGTCCGAGGAGTGGAAGCGCTTCGAGCCCCACTGCCCGCCCGACGCGCGGAGCTTCCTCTCCGGGGTCGAGGCGCAGGCCTTCACCGCCGTGAACGAGGACCTCGCCGCGGCGCAGAAGCAGGCCGACGCCGACACGGCCGACGGCCGGCCGAAGAAGGCGCTCGCGGACCTCGCCGCGTG
The DNA here is from genome assembly GCA_022072415.1 of Planctomycetota bacterium. Taxonomy (GTDB): domain Bacteria; phylum Planctomycetota; class JAJSAM01; order JAJSAM01; family JAJVHW01; genus JAJVHW01. The sequence goes on along the minus strand of JAJVHW010000038.1, from coordinate 10,760 downwards.
GGAGGAGGCGCTCCGCGCGCAGATCCAGTCGCAGGGGACCGACCGCCTCGGCGACGCGAAGTACGCCACGGTGCTCGAGAACGCGGTGATGAACCGCACCCGCCGGCAGGAGGCGCTCACCAAGTCGCTGAACGACGCGCTCGACGCGGACAAGGCGCTCTTCGTGGACGCGTACCTCGCCGTGCGCCACCTGCCGCGCGCGGCCGACGACACGGGCGGGCCGGTGTTCAACTTCCAGTTCGGCGAGGCCGCGAAGCAGCTCCGCGCGGCCACCGAGGGGAAGCTCCGGTCGTGGATCTACCGCGAACGGTGCGAGGCGAAGATCGCGTCGCTCGAGCAGGCGCAGGCCGCCTTCGAGGCGTGGATCAACCTCCTGGGGGAGAAGAAGATCTACAACGGCGGCGAGGAGATCCGCGGACTCCCCGGCGTCGAGGCGGGCACGCGGATCCTCTTCGACGGGGAGCGCCCGCCCACGACGACCGAGCTGAACGTCCTCCGGGTCATCGGCAGCGCCGGGAGCGCGAAGACGCAGCGGGTCTGGGCGGACTTCACGCCGTCCGAGCTCCACCGCACGATGATCGCGCCGAAGCTCGACAAGCTCCCGCAGGACCTCGCCCTCTCGATGGCGCGCATGTTCGCGGAGCTCGCGGAGGCCGACGCGATGGGAGAACTCCTCGAGCGCGCCGGTCCGTCGGCGGACGCCGTGGCGCTCCGGGCCGAGTTCAACGCGCTCTCCGCGTTCGCGATCATCGCGAAGGGCGAGCCCGGCCCCGTGGAGCAAGTCACCCGCATGGTCGAGAACTGGCGCCTCGCGCACCACCGGAGCGACACGTACATCCTCCTCGACGGGCGCCCGGGCGCGGACATGCCGAAGCACCTCTTCGCCGAGGAAGACATCGGCCGGTTCCTCGCGAACTGGGGCGAGAAGCAGCCCTGAGCGCGGCGTCGGCATGAACGCGGCGTCGGGATGAACGCTCCGTCTGCCGCCTTCGACGTGAAGGTCGTGCCGGGCGCGTCGCGCTCGCGGATCGCCGGGTTCCACGGCGACGCGGCGCCGGGCGGCGTCCCGGCGGTCCGCGTGCAGGTCGCCGCGCCGCCGGAGAAGGGCCGCGCGAACGACGAACTCCGGCGGGTGCTGGCCGAGGCATTGGGCGTCCATCCGAGGCAGGTGACGGTCGTGCGCGGCGCCGCGAGCCCGCGGAAATCGGTCCGCGTGGACGGGCTCTCGCCGGAGGACGTGCGGGCGCGCCTGCGAGTCCCTTCGCGGTAGCACGGCCTCCTGCGAACCTCGCGGGATGGGCTGGAAAGAAACGCTCCACCTCCCCGCGACCGGCTTCCCCATGAAGGCGGACCTCACCCGCCGGGAGCCGGACATCCTCCGCAGGTGGGCGGAGTCGGACGCCTACGCCCGCGTCCGCGACGCGCGGCGCGGGGCGCCGAAGTGGGTGCTCCACGACGGCCCCCCGTACGCGAACGGCGAGGGGCACGTCGGGACGTTCCGGAACAAGATCCTGAAGGACGTGACGGTCCGCTTCCGCACGATGCGGGGCTTCGACGCGCCGTTCATCCCCGGCTGGGACTGCCACGGGCTCCCCATCGAACACAACGTGATGAAGGACCTCGGCGCGAAGGCCGCCTCGACGCCGCCCGCCGAGGTGCGGAAGCTCTGCCGCGCGTACGCGGAGAAGTACGTCGCCGTCCAGCGCGACAACTTCGCGCGCTTCGGCGTCTGGGCCGACTGGGGCCGGCCGTACCTCACGATGTCGCCCGGCTACGAGGCGGGCATCCTCGACGTGTGGGCGACGCTCCTCGAGAAGGGCTACGTGACGCGCGGGCTCCGCGCGATCCACTGGTGCGTGTCGTGCCGCACGGCGCTCGCGGAGGCGGAGCTCGAGTACGGCCCCGCGACGTCGCCGTCGATCCGCGTCCGGTTCCCGGTCGAGAGCGACCCCGAGGGCGCGCTCGGCGGCGGCGCGACGAGCGTCGTGATCTGGACGACCACCCCGTGGACCCTCCCCGCGAACGCGGCGGTCGCCGTGCATCCGAAGCTCCAGTACGCCGTCGTCGAGCACGACGGTCCGGACCGCGAGCAGCGCGCGGTCGTGGCGCTGCCGCTCGTGTCGAAGTACCTCGAGGCCGTGAAGGGCACCGACCACGTGATCCCGCGCGTCGTCGAGGGCGCGAAGCTCGCCGGCATCCGCCTCCGCCACCCGTTCCAGGACCGCACCGTGCCCGTCGTCCTCGCGGACTACGTCAGCGCGGAGGACGGGACGGGCTGCGTCCACACGGCGCCCGGGCACGGTGCCGACGACTTCGCCACCGGCAGGCGCGAGGGGCTTCCCGTCCTCAACCCGGTCGGGCCGGACGGCGTCTACACGGCCGAGGTCGGCACGCCGTCGCTGGTCGGCACGCACGTCTTCAAGGCCGCCGAACCGGTGCTCGCGATGCTCCGCGAGCGCGGCGCGCTGGCGTCCCACGAGACCATCTCCCACAGCTATCCGCACTGCTGGCGGTGCAAGAAGGGCGTGATCTTCCGCGCGACCGACCAGTGGTTCATCTCGGTGGACCACGACGGACTCCGGCAGCGCGCGCTCGACGCGTGCGAGAACGACATCTCCTGGTTCCCCCGCTGGGGGAAGCAGCGCATCTCCGGCATGCTCCGCGAGCGCCCCGACTGGTGCGTGTCGCGGCAGCGCGTGTGGGGCGTGCCGATCCCCGCGTTCTACGACGAGGAGTCCGGAGAACTGCACGCGACGCCGGAGATCGTGCGGCACGTGCGGGACATCGTGGCGAAGGACGGCGCCGACGCGTGGTTCACCCGCGACGCCGCGGACCTCCTCCCGCCGTCGCTCCTCGCCCGCCACGCCGGGCGGCGGTTCCGCAAGGAGAACGACATCTTCGACGTCTGGTTCGAGTCCGGATCGTCGTGGAGGAGCGTCTGCACGGAGGCGAACGGGCTGACGTTCCCCGCCGAGCTCTACACGGAGAGCCAGGATCAGCACCGCGGGTGGTTCCAGTCCTCGCTCCTCCCCGCGCTCGCCGCCACGGGGAAGCCGCCCTTCCGCCAGTGCGTGACGCACGGGTTCTTCACCGACGACACCGGCGACAAGGTGAGCAAGTCCAAGGGCGGGATGAAGGACCTCTCGTTCGAGGTGCTCACGGGGCAGATCGGCGCCGACGTGACCCGGCTCTTCTTCGCCGCGGCGAACTACTTCGAGGACATCGCGATCTCCCGCCGGCTGATCGACCCCGCGTCGGAGCTCTACCGGAAGATCCGGAACACGTTCCGGTTCCTGCTCGGCGGGTGCGCGGGGTTCACGACGGAGGACGCGCTCCCCGAGTCCGGGTTGCTCGCGGTGGACCGCTGGGCCGTCCACGCCTGCGACGACGTCGTCGCGCGCGCCGGCGCGGCCTTCGACGAGCACGACTTCTGCAAGGCGGCGACGCTGCTGCGCGAGTTCATGGACGGCGACCTCTCCGCCTTCTGGCTCGACCTCGTGAAGGACCGCCTCTACTGCGGAGCCCCGTCGTCGCGGGAGTTCCGCTCCGTCCGCACCGCCATGGCGCACGTCGCGTCGTCGCTCGTCCGCGCGTGGGCGCCGATCCTCGTCTTCACCTGCGAGGAGGCGTGGGAGTACGTCCCGGCGCACCTCAGGACGACGCAGAGCGTCCACCTGGAGCCGTGGCCCGGGGCCGGATGTCCGGACGCGGTCCTCCTCTCGCGGATCTCGCGGGTCCGTCGCGTCCGGGACGAGATCCAGCGGAAGGTCGATCCGCTCCGGAAGGCCGGGGCCGTGGGCGCGGGCGCCGACGTGGCGGTGCGCTGGAGCGCCGACGACGCCGATCTCTCCTCCGCGCTCGCAGCGGGAGGCGACGAACTCCTCGAGATGCTCGGCGTGTCCGAGTTCGCGCGCGACGCGTCCGCCGACGGCGCGACGGATCTCGCCGGACTCCGCCTCGTGGCGGCCCCGACCGCGCTCGTCCGCTGCGAACGCTGCCGGCGCCGCCGCGCCGACGTGACCGTCCCCGCCTCCGGCGATCCGCTCTGCGCGCGCTGCGAAGCGTGGCGCGGGCAGGAGACTCCGTCGTCGTGAGCCGCCTCCGCGTCGCAGTCCTCGCGTCCGGCTCGGGAACGACGTTCGAGAATCTCGTCCTCCGCTGCCGCGACGGGTCGCTCGCGGCCGACGTCGTGTGGCTCGGGGCGTCGCGACCGGGGATCGGCGCCATCGCGCGGGCGGAGCGGCTCGGCGTGCCGTGCGACGTCCTCTCCCCGGCCGCGTCGCTCGACGCCGCGGGGCACGGACGCGAGATCGGCGCGTTCCTCGACGCCCGGGGCGCCGGGCTCTGCGCGATGGCCGGGTTCCTCCGGCTCTGGACGATCCCGGAGCGGTGGCGCGGCCGCGTGATGAACGTCCATCCCGCGCTCCTCCCCGCGTTCGGCGGGAAGGGGATGCACGGGCACCGCGTCCACGAGGCGGTGGTCGCCTCCGGCGCCAAGGTGAGCGGCTGCACCGTGCACTTCGCCGACGACACGTACGACACGGGCCCCATCATCGTGCAGCGGGCCGTGCCCGTGACCGACGCCGACTCGCCGGACGACGTCGCGGCGCGCGTGATGGCCGCCGAACGCGAGGCGTACCCCGAGGCCGTCGCGCTCTTCGCGGCCGGGCGGCTCCGGATCGACGGCCGGATCGTCCGCGTCCTCCCCGTCCGGTGACACGATGAGCCAACGCCCCGCAGAGCCCGACCGCCTCGTCGTCACCGGGGCCCGCGAGCACAACCTCCGGAACGTCTCCGTGTCGATCCCGAAGAACGCGTTCACCGTGTTCTCCGGCGTCTCCGGGAGCGGGAAGACGTCCCTCGCGTTCGACACGATCTTCGCCGAGGGGCAGCGCCGCTACGTCGAGTCGCTCTCGGCGTACGCGCGGCAGTTCCTCGGGCAGCTCCCCCGTCCGCAGTTCGACGCGATCCGCGGGCTGGCGCCCACCATCGCCATCGAGCAGAAGACCGCGTCGCGGAACCCCCGGTCCACCGTGGGCACCGTCACCGAGGTCCACGACTACCTGCGCGTCCTCTTCGCGCGGCTCGGCGAGCCTTCGTGCCCGAGCTGCGGCGGCCCGGTCGGCGCGGGGTCGGCGGAGGCGGTCGTCGAGGAGCTCCTGCGCGAGCCCGCGGGCCGGAAGGTGATCCTGCTCGCACCGCTCGTCGAGAACCGGAAGGGCGAGCACCGGGACGTGCTCGACGCCGCGCGGAAGCAGGGGTTCGTCCGCGTGCGCGTGGACGGCGTGCAGACGACGCTCGACGACGTGACGTCGCTCGAGGCGAAGAAGAAGCACACCGTCGAGGCCGTCGTGGACCGGCTCGTGACCGGGCAGGCGGACCGCCAGCGGCTCACGGACTCGGTGGAGACGGCGCTCCGCGCGGGCGACGGCCGCATGCGCGCGGCGTTCCTCGACGACGGCTCGGAGCGCGCGTACAGCGACCGGCGCGTCTGCGCGAAGTGCGGGACCGCGTTCCCCGACATGACGCCGCAGCTCTTCTCGTGGAACAGCCCTCAGGGCGCGTGCAAGGGATGCGACGGCCTCGGGCGGAAGCTCGTTGCCGACGTGGCGAAGATGATCCCCGACCCGTCGCTCACGCTCGAGGGCGGCGCCGTCCTTCCCTGGGCGTCGCGCCTCCGGCCCGGCGCCACCGGCATGAACGCGGACTCCACGCGCTCGATCCTCGAGCAGCTCGCCGTGCCGCTCGACGTCCCCTGGTCGAAGCTCGCGGCGGCGAAGAAGAAGCTCGTCCTCGAGGGCGCGGGCGACCGGGAGCTCCTCGTCCGCATGGGCGGGAAGCGCTGGACGATGGACTGGAAGACGAAGTGGGAGGGGCTCGTCGCCCGCACCGAGCGGAAGTGGCGCGAGTCGCAGAGCGAGTCGGTGCGGAAGGACCTCCAGCGGTGGATGACCGAGAGCGCGTGCCCGGACTGCGGCGGGCGGCGGCTCCGGCGCGAGTCGCTCTCGGTGCGGATCGGCGGGAGGACGATCGCGGAGACCACGGAGCTCCCCGTGGACGCCGCGCTCGCCCACTTCGACGCGATCCCCTTCGAGGGCGGCCGCGCGAAGGTCGCGGGCGAGGTCCTCCGCGAGATCCGCGCGCGCCTCCGCTTCCTCTCCGACGTCGGGCTCGGCTACCTCACGCTCGACCGGAGCGCGGCCACGCTCTCGGGCGGCGAGGCGCAGCGGATCCGCCTCGCGTCGCAGATCGGAAGCGAGCTGACAGGGGTCGTCTACGTGCTCGACGAGCCCTCGATCGGGCTGCACGCGCGGGATCACCGCCGCCTCCTCCGTTCGCTGATGCGTCTCCGCGACCTCGGGAACACGCTCCTCGTGGTCGAGCACGACTCGGACACGATCGAGGCCGCGGACCACGTCGTGGACTTCGGCCCGGGCGCCGGCGTGCACGGAGGGCGCGTGGTCGCGGAGGGGACGCCTGCGGAGGTCCGGGACAGCGAGGCGTCCCTCACCGGAGCGTATCTCGCCGGACGCCGGACGCTCCCCCGCCGCTCCGCGCGGCGCGGGGGGACCGGGAAGTCGATCCGCATCGAGGGCGCTGCGGCGCACAACCTCCGCGACGTCGATGCCGAGATCCCGCTCGGGATGTTCGTCGCGGTGACCGGAGTGTCCGGCGCCGGGAAGAGCACGCTCGTGGACGGCATCCTCCTCCCCGCCGCCGCGAAGGCGCTCCACGGCGCCGAGGCCGAGCCGGCGAAGCACCGCCGGATCCGCGGACTCGAGCATCTCGACAAGGTCGTGGAGATCGACCAGTCGCCGATCGGCCGCACCCCGCGGAGCAACCCGGCGACGTACACCGGCGTCTTCGATCCGATCCGGAACGCGTTCGCGGAGCTCCCCGAGGCGAAGGCCCGCGGCTACGGGCCGGGGCGGTTCTCGTTCAACGTGAAGGGCGGGCGCTGCGAGGAGTGCGAGGGCGCGGGGATGAAGGTCGTGGAGATGCACTTCCTCCCCGACGTCTACGTCCCGTGCGAGACGTGCAAGGGCACGCGGTTCAACGCGGCGACGCGGGAGATCCTCTACCGCGGGAAGTCGATCTCCGACGTGCTCCGCACCAACGTGGACGACGCGGCACAGCTCTTCCAGGCGCACCGGCACGTCGCGGGACCGCTCGAGGTGCTCCGGCGCGTCGGGCTCGGGTACCTCGAACTCGGCCAGTCCGCGACGACGCTTTCCGGCGGCGAGGCGCAGCGCGTGAAGCTGGCGACGGAGCTCGCGCGGCGCGCGACGGGGCGCACGCTCTACGTGCTCGACGAGCCGACGACGGGACTCCACTTCGAGGACGTGCGGCGGCTCCTCGAAGTGCTGCAGGAGCTCGCGGACCAGGGGAACACGGTGCTCGTGATCGAACACCACCTGGACGTGATCGCCGCGGCGGACCACGTGATCGACCTCGGCCCCGAGGGCGGCGCCGGCGGCGGGCGCATCGTCGCGTGCGGCACGCCGGAGGCGGTCTCGAAGACCGCGGGGTCCCACACGGGCGCGGCGCTGAAGACGCACCTCGCGCGGTAGCGGCGCAGGCTGCTGCGGGCCGCCCGCCCGCGATCCGGCGATGACACCACCCGCGCCGCCGGGGTGGACGGCGGTGCGCCGCGCACCGCCGTATCCCCGAGTGGCGCGATCGCTACTGCACCCGCGGCCGCCCCATCACCTCCGCGATGTTCGCGAGCTCCGTCGTGAGGACGAGCAGCGCGTCCGACACGTTCACGATGCCCTGGAGCGACGCGTCCCCGCCGATCACGGGCATGCGGTGGACCTTGTGCCGCGCCATCGCGCGGAGCACGTCGAAGACGAGGGCGTCCCCGTCCACGGCGTGGACGGGCGTGGACATGAACTCGTCCACGCAGACCGCGTCCGCGTCCTTCCCGGCCGCGAAGACGCGCACGACCAGATCGCGGTCGGTCACGATCCCGATCGGGCGCCGCCGCTCGTCCACGACGACCACGCTGCCGGAGTGCGACTCCGCCATGACGCGGGCGACCTTGAGCGCCGTGTGGTCGCGGCCGACGACGGCGACGTCGCGGTGCATGATGGCTTCGACGAGCATGCGGGTCCTCCGGTGGAACGGGGAGTGTAGCCCCGCGCGCGCGAGGGCGTCGATCAAGCCCGCGCCGGGGAGCCGGTTCGCTTCGGGCGTCCGCGGGCGGGCGTCGAGGCGATCCCCGCGGACATGCAGAGTCCGCAGAACGTCTTCGCGTTCGCGAAGCGGCCGGACGTGTCGCCCCAGTGGACGGGCACGGCGAGGCGCGGCGCCACCTCCGCGGCGGCGCGCGCGGCCTCCGAGGGGGACATCACGGTGAAGTCCCCCGCCGCGAAGAACGCGACGTCGGGCGACAGCCCGCAGTGCTCCGGGAGCGCCGCGGAGTCGCCGAGGAAGAGGAAGCGCGCGCCGCCGTGACCGACGAGGTAGGCGAGCCCCTCGCCCCGCGGATGGAACCCGCGCGCGCGCACCGGCCCCTCGTGCGGCAGCGCCCGGACGCGGAGGCCGGGGAGCAGTTCGACGTCGTCGCCCTCCGCGAGGACCCGGAGCCGCGCGCCGAACGCCGGGCGGAGGCGCGCCTCCTCGCAGCGCGGCGCGGCCACGATCCCGCGCTCCCCCGCCGCCGCCGCGAGATCGGCGATCGACCCGTGGTCCGGGTGTCCGTGGGTCACGAGCGCCGCGTCGCACGGCGGATCGTCCCAGCGCCACGGATCGACGCAGACGCGCGGCGCCCCGTCCAGAAGCACGGTGCCGTGCCCGAGCGTGAAGAACCCGCCGCCGGCGCCGCTCACGCCTGCGGTTTCCGCGCCATGAGCAGCGTCCACTCGCTCGTCACGACCGGCTCGCCGCGCTGGTTCAGGATCGGGACGTCGAAGACCACCGTCCCCGCCGTCGGCTTCCGCCACTCCCGGCGCTCCTTCACCTTCATCACGATCCGGATCGTGTCGCCGAACTTCACCATGCCGCGGTACTGGATCGACTGGCTCACCAGGGCGACCGTCGTCCCCTCGAAGATGCCGAGCTGGCTCGCGAGGCCGGTGGCGACGGCCATCGAGAGCATGCCGTGCGCGATGCGCTGCCCCGCCGCGGTCTTCTCCGCGAACGTCTGGTCGGTGTGGAGCGGGTTGAAGTCGCCGGACACCCCGGCGAACGCGACGACGTCGGCCTCGGTGACCGTGCGAGCGGCGGAATGGAACTCCCGCCCCGGCTCGAAGTCGTCCCAGTGGAGCCCTCTCATGACGTAGGCCATCTCGTCCTCCGCGCCTCCCGCAGGACGCCGCGGGATCACGGCCGAAGGTAGGACGGCGCGCCGCGGCCTCCGCGGGAATCCGCGTGGCCGCGGCTACCCTTCCGGCATGGGCCTGCGGAACCTCCTGCGCCGGACGATCCGCGGCTCCGCCGCGTCGTCGCTGCCGCCGCCCGCCGTCCGCGACGCCGCGCACGCGGCCGAGGTGAAGGCGGCGCTGGCCGCCGTCCATGCCGGGGAACCGGACCGGTTCGCGGAGTTCTTCCTCGCAGGGCGGCCGACGGCGCCGCGCGGCGCGCTCTCGGAGGCGCGGCTCGCGCTCCTCGGCGGCGCAGGTCTCTGCCGGAGCCTCGTCGGCGCCTGGCGGCCGTCGGTCCGCGTGTTCCCCCTCGACGGCGCGATGATCGCGACGGACCTCCTCACCCACGAGGGCGAGGACCAGGTCTTCTCGCTGATGTACGAACAGGCGCTCCTCGTGCGGAACCTCGGCGTGCGGCCCGGGGACCACGTACTCGAACTCTGCCTCGGGTCGGGCGTGCAGGCGATCTTCGCGACCGACACCGCCGCGCGCGTGGTCGGCGTGGACGTGAGCCCGCGCGCCCTGTCGTTCGCGGCGTTCAATGCGGCGCTCAACCCGGGCGCGGTGCCGCTCGAGACGCGGCTCGGGTCGCTCTACGAGCCGCTCGCGGCCGTCGATCGATTCGACCTGATCGTCGTGAACCCGCCCTTCGAGCCGGTCCCTCCGGGAGCGACGTGGTTCCTCCACTCGCACGGCGGCCCGGACGGGCTCGACGTCGTGCGGAAGATCCTCGACGGCGCGCCGGCGCGCCTCCGCGACGGCGGACGGTTCACGATGTTCACGTGGTCTCCGGGCGGCGACGAGGGTGCGGTGGTGGCGGAGATGGTCCGCGACGCCTTCCCGCGGCACTGCGTGCGCGTGCTGCTCGCCGACTGGCGGACGCTCGACCAGCGGATCGCGACGTTCGAGGACGCGCCCGGCTTCGCGGCGTGGCGGGACTCGCTGCGCGCGAGGGGATGGACGCGCATCTGGGGCGTGCTGGTCACCGCGTCGCCGCGCGGGGCTCCGGGGATCGAACTCGTGGACGCGCCGGACGAGATCCTCGCCGCGAAGGGCATCGCGTCAGGCTGGCTCTGACCGTCCCCCCGTCCGGATCTTCGCCTCGAGCCGTACGATCCGGTCCGCGAGGTCCCTTCGTTGCGCAGCGCCGCGACCTCGCAGGAAGAGAGCCCGCTCCGCGCGGCGCGCGCATGCGAGCGCCAGTTCGAGGTCGCCGGTGCGGTGCTCCGCGTCCTTCGCGAGCGCGATCCACGGCCCGGGCAGCGCCGGATCGGCGAGCGTCGCCGCGTGCGCCTCCGCGGCGGCCTCCGCGGACTCGCCCTTCCGCCGGAGCAGGCGCGCCGCCTCCTCGTGGGCCCGCGCGGCGAGGCCGCTGTCGTCGGCCGAACTCGATGC
>JAJVHW010000112.1 GCA_022072415.1 Planctomycetota bacterium | reverse complement strand
CGCGGGACCTCGCGCGCCTCGTGGACGATCCCGCCGAGGCGGTGGGCGACGAGGCGGCGGTCGCGCTCGCGCGCTGGCGCGACCCGGCCGGCGTGCCGCGGCTCGTGCAGATGCTCGAGAAGGGCCGCGACCCGCGCCGCGCGCGCGCGGCGCTCGAGTCCGTTTCGCTCGAGGTGTTCGGCCAGGACGATCCCGCGATGCTCGCGAGCCTCTACGCCGGGTGGTGGGAGACGACGCGGGAGCGCGGCCCCCGCGGCTGGCTCGTGGACGCGCTCGCGCTCCAGGGCATCGACGATCCGTCGCTCCGCGCGTGGGAGTCGGGCGGGAGCTCCGTCGCGGCCGTGCCCGCGATGCTGAAGGCGCTCGACGACGGCACGTGGGCCGTGCGCCGCGCGATCGACCTCGTGTTCCGGGAGGCCGCCTCGCGGAGCTTCGGCGAGATCGACCGCGGAACGCCCCATGCGGAGTCGGACCGCATCGTCGCCCAGTGGAAGAGCTACTGGACGCGGCGGTTCGGCCAGTAGGCGGGCGCGTGCGCGGCCTCCTCGCGGCGCTGGCGTTCTTCGCGGGGCCCGCCGCGCTGGTCGCCGGTGCGGTGTGGCTGCGCCTGCAGGGCGAGATCGAGGGGCATCACGTCGTCGAGTCGCGGATGAGGAGCCACCTCGCCGCGGCGGAGCGCGCGTCGCGCGAGTCGGGCGTGCCGCTGCCGCTCGTCCTCGCGGTCGCCAGCGTGGAGAGTTCGGGACGCGCGGGCGCGGTGTCGCCGGCCGGCGCGGTGGGGCTCATGCAACTCATGCCGTCCACGGCCGCGCAGGTGGCCGCGGAACTCGGGGTGCGGTCCCCGGATCTGAAGGACGCGGCGACGTCGCTCCGCCTCGGCGCGCGGTACCTCGCCGGGCTGCTCCGGACCTTCGGCGGGCGCGAGCACGGCGAGTCGCTCGCCCTCTGCGCCTACAACGCCGGGCCCGGCGCCGTCGGAGCGTGGCTCGCCGACGGCGCGCCGCCGTCGTCGAGCGCCGGGTTCTCCGGGTGGGTCCGGTACGGCGAGACGCGCGCCTTCGTGCGCCGCGTGGGCGAGTGGCGGGTCCGCTGGGAGGCGTCGCTCCCCGCGAGGTGAAACTTCCGCGGCACGGGCCGGGGAGGCGAGGATCGCCGGACTTCCCCGGAGGACTCCCCCGATGATCCGCTCGAACCCCGGCCGTTCCGCGCGCGCGTCCCTCGTACTCGTCCTCGCCGCGTCGACGCTCGCGTCGGCGTGCGCCCGCTCCGCCCTGAAGGCGGCGGAGGCGAAGGTCGAGGAGCTGACCGCCCGCCAGTCGGCCCTGCAGGCCGAGGCCGCCGCAGCGAAGTCGGAGCTCGAGACCGCACGGAAGCAGGCGGCGGAGGCGGAGGCCGCGAAGGCGGAGCTCGCCGCGGCGAAGAAGGCGAAGGAGAAGCAGGACAAGGAGGTGAAGGACCTCCGCTCCCACCGCGACGAGCTGGTGGAGTGGGTCGAGAAGGAGCTCCTCCCCGTCGCCGAGGCGAACGACCCGAAGCTGGTCGCGCTGAAGAAGGCCGGGGACGAGATGAGCGTCGCCGTCGCGAAGTACCGGAAGCTCGAGTGGAAGCACCCGGTGATGCGCCGCCACGTGACCCGCGACCAGGTGCGCGACTGGATGCAGCGCGACCTCCGCCGGGACCTCCCCGAGGACGAGGCGCGGAAGCTCGTCGCCGTGGGCGCCGAGATGGGGATCATGAAGCGGGGGACCAGCGTCTACGACATGTTCAGCTCGTTCATGGAGGCCGGCGCCGCGGCCTTCTACAAGCCGAACACGCGGACCTTCTACCACATCGAGGGGAACGACGGCCGGGGCGCCTACCCCGTGGTGTTCCACGAGCTCGTCCACGCGGTCGAGGACCAGCACTTCGACCTCGAGGCGTTCTACAAGCGCGCGGAGGAGGACTCCGACATGGCGCTCGCCTACCGCGGCCTCTGCGAGGGCTCGGCGGCCTTCTTCGAGGAACTCTACGAGAAGGACCATCCCGAGGACTACGCGGCGATGATCAAGTCGCAGATGGACCCGAAGCTCGCGCTCAAGCAGATGGAGATGATGAAGGTCGTGCCGCCCTTCCTCGTCGGCATGATGGGGCTCTACCCCTACAAGAACGGGAAGGAGTGGGTGAAGAGCGCCTCGGGCGGCGATCCCGCGAAGGTGGACGCGCTCTACGCGGAGCCGCCCGTCACGACCGAGCAGGTGCTGCACCCCGAGCGGTTCGTCGATCCCGCGACGCGGGACTGGCCGCACAAGGTCGCGGCCCCGGACCTCGCGGGCGTCCTGCCGGAAGGCTGGAAGCTCCTCGACGACGACAACGTCGGCGAGCTCCTCGCGGGCATGATGCTGGTGCAGCTCCAGGTGCCCGCGTACCAGATGGCGCTCATCTCCATGATGGACATGAAGACGCAGGGCGTGGGCTTCAAGGAGCCCGTGCGGAGCGCCGTGGAAGGCTGGGACGGCGACCGGTACTCGGCCTGGACGAAGGGCGACGACTGCTGCCTCGTCTGGAAGAGCGTGTGGGACTCGGAGAAGGACGCCGAGGAGTTCGTCAACGCGTACACGCCGCTCCTCGCGAAGTCGAAGACCGGGACGAAGCCCGACGGGCCGCAGCTCGGCGTGCGCATCGCGGAGAAGGACACCGGACGCATCGCGATCGCCGAGCGCCGCGGGACCCACGTCGTCGTCGTGCTCGGCGCGCCGGCCGAGCAGGCGGACGCCCTGCTCGCCGCGGGGTGGAAGGCCGAGGTGAAGGCCGACCCCCGCGACGCGCGGGACGCGAAGTGACGCGCGCGGTCCTCCTCGCGCTCGCCGCCGCGGCGTGCTCGTCCCCGGACGGCGCGCCCGGCGCCGCCGGGGACGACCGCCGCGTCCGCGGGACGGCCTCGTACCGCGAGCGCATCCTCCTCCCCGCGGACACGGAGCTCGTCGCGGAGGTCCACGACCCGCTGCTCCGCGGGATCACCGACGGCGTCGTCGCGCGGCAGCGCACCGTGATCGGCGGAGCGAATCCGGCGTCGTTCGACCTGACCGTGCCGGAGGCCGTGTTCGACCCGGCCCGCGCATACGAGCTGACGGTCGCGGTCTTCGCGGGCGGCGAGGCGTGGGCGCGGACCCCGGCGCCGGTGCCGGTCCTGACGCGGGGGGCACCGTCGGAGGTCGCGGTCGAACTGCGGAGGTAGCCGCGGCCGATCCGGCGCGCGGGCCGTCCGTCCGCCTCCGCCCGCTACGCCAGGTTCAGCGCGAGCAGGAACTCGCCGTTGGTCTTCGTCTTCACGACCTTGTCCTTCAGGAGCTCCATCGCGTCCGCGGGGTTCATGTCGTTCAGCACCTTGCGGAGCGCCCAGATCCGCTTCAGCTCCTCACGCGTGAGGAGGAGTTCCTCCTTGCGGGTGCCCGAGCGGGTGATGTCGAAGGCCGGGAAGATCCGCTTGTCCGCGAGCTTCCGCTCGAGGTGGATCTCCATGTTCCCCGTGCCCTTGAACTCCTCGTAGATGACCTCGTCCATCTTCGATCCGGTCTCGACGAGCGCCGTCCCGAAGATCGTGAGCGAGCCGCCCTGCTCGCAGTTGCGCGCCGCGCCGAAGAACCGCTTGGGGCGCTGGAGCGCGTTCGCGTCGATGCCGCCGGAGAGGATCTTCCCGGAGTGGGGGACCTCGGTGTTGTAGGCGCGGGCGAGGCGCGTGATCGAGTCGAGGAGGACGACCACGTCCTTCCCGTACTCGACGAGCCGCTTCGCGCGCTCGAGCACCATCTCCGCGACGGCCACGTGCCGCGACGCCGGTTCGTCGAAGGTCGAGCTGACGACCTCGCCCTTCACCGAGCGCTGCATGTCGGTGACCTCCTCGGGCCGCTCGTCGATGAGCAGCACGATGAGGTGGCACTCCGGGTGGTTCTGCGCGATCGACTGGGCCATGCGCTGCAGCACGATCGTCTTGCCCGCGCGGGGCGGCGACACGATGAGCCCGCGCTGCCCCTTGCCGACCGGCGTGATGATGTCGAGGATGCGCATCTCGAGGCCCGTCGCCGCGACCTCCATCGTGAGGCGGCGGTTCGGGTAGAGCGGCGTCAGGTCCTCGAACACGGTGCGCGGCGGCGCCTCCTCCGGCGACCAGCCCTCGATCTTGTCCACCTGCATGAGCGCGAAGTAGCGCTCGTTCTCGCGCGGCGGGCGGATCAACCCGGACACCTCGATGCCGGTGCGCAGGTTGAACTTCCGGATCTGCGACGGCGACACGTAGACGTCGTCGGGCGACGCGATGTAGCTGTACGCGGGGGAGCGGATGAACCCGAAGCCCTCCTGCACGATCTCCACGACGCCCTGCGCGACGACCGGGTCCTTCCGGGCGATCTTCGTGCGGAGGATGCGGAAGATCAGCTCCTGCTTGCGGAGACCGCCGATGTCGCCGATCTGCTCCGCGACCGCGAGCTTGTAGACCTCCGCCATCGGCATCCGCTGGAGCTCGCCGAGGTTGACCGGCGGGCGGCCCGAGTCGGCGACCCAGTCCGACGGCGTCTCGTCCATGACCGGCGCGCCGTGCGGCGCCCCTGGGTGCCCGCCCCAGCGCGGATCGCGTCCGTGGCGTCCGCGCCGACCGAAGCGGCGGTCGAAGTCGCCGCCGGTCGGCGCCGGCTCGGCGGAGAATCCGCCGGGCGCCTGCGCCTGCTGCGGCGCGGGGGACTGTCCGGGCGCGTGGCCCTGAGGCTGGCCGGGCGCCTGCGAAGGCCCGGACGCCGGCCCCTGCGGCCCGCCCTGCTGAGGGCCCCGCCAGGCACCGCGCGGGTCGTTGCGCGGATCGTGGCGCGGATCGTGACGTGGATCGTGACGCGGGTCTTGGCGCGGATCGTGCCGCTGCTCATGACGCGGGTCGGGGCGCGAACCGCGGAAGTCGCCCTGAGGGCGGCCGCCCTGCCAGCCGCCGCGCCCGCCGTGCTGCCCCTGCTGCTGCGGGTGCCCGCCGTGCTGCGGCCGATGCCCGCCCTGGGGAACGCCCGGCTGGGAACCGTGGGACGGGGCGCCCTGCCGCGGCGCGTCCCGCGCGGGATCCCGCGGCGCGTCGCGAGACTCGGACTGCGGACGGGACGGAGCCGCGGCCGACGCGCGATCGTCCTTCTCGTCCCTGTCGTCCTCGTCAGCGTCGTCCTCGTCAGTGTCGTCCTCGTCACTGTCGTCGGTGTCGTCACCGTCGTCCGCATCGTCCGCGTCGCTCTCGTCCGCCTCGTCGGCATCGTCGTCGTCTTCGTCTTCCTCGCCCTCGACGTCCGCCTGCGGAAGTTCGCGGGCCTCGAACGGCGCCGCGGGCTTGACGCCGGCGCCTTCCGCCCGCACCTCGCGCATCGCGCGCTCGAAGTCGGCGAGCGGGTTCGCAGGGCGTCCGGGGGCGGACGCGCCGGTCGCGCGACCGGACGGCTCGTCGAGTCCCGCGCCGAAGCCCCCTTCGTCGTCGTGGGTGTCCCGGCTCGCGCGGGACGGCGCAGAATCCGGCTTCCGCGCGGCCGGAGCGTCGCGCCTCGCAGCCGGAGCGTCGCGCTTCGCGGAACTTGCGCCGCGCGCGGGCGTCTTCTCGTCGTCGACCTCCCGGGCGGCCTTCGACTTCGGCGCGGCCGCGCGCGGCTTCCGCGCCGCGGCCGGCTTCTTCTCCGTGCTCTTCCCGCGTCCGCCCCTGCTCTCGGTCATCGTTCCGTTCCTTCCGGACCCGGCGCGCGCGGCGCCGAAGGGTCCCGTCTCCGTCCTGATCGTCCGTCCTCTTCGTCCCTCTTCCGGCGCGCGGCAGGTCCCGCGAGACGTTCCGCGAGACGTCCCGCTTCGGCATCGGCGAGGAGTGCGGACGCGGCTTCGCGCAGCGACTCCTCGTCTCCGTCGTTCACGAGCACCCGGTCCGCCCGGGCCCGCTTCGCGTCCGCGGACAGTTGCGACGCCTCGCGCCTCGCGAGTTCCGCGTCGCTCCATCCCCGCGCCGCGAGGACGCGCCCGGCGCGGATCGACCGGTCCGAGTGGACGCACACCGTCGCGTCGCAGAGGCGGTCGAGTCCGCCCTCGAACAGGAGCGCACAGTCGATCACCACCGCCCTCGTCCCGGCCGCGGCGGGTGCCGCGAGCCGTCGCTCGAGCGACCTCGCGACGTGAGGATGCACGATCGCCTCGAGTTCCGCCAGCCGTGCCGGGTCTGCGAACACGATTCGCGCGACCTCCGCGCGGTCGAGGGACCCGTCCGCGCGGAATGCGCCGGCGCCGAACCGGCGGCGCACGGCGTCCCGGATCTCCGGGGCGTCGAGCGCTTCGTGGCCCATCCGGTCCACGTCGTGGACCACGCAGCCGAGCGACGCGAGCGCGTCCGCGACGCGGCTCTTCCCGGCTCCCGGGGATCCGGTGATGCCGACGACGGGGACGCGTCGCCCGGGGGGGCTGCGGCGGCCGGCGGGGCGGGAGGCGGGAGTGGGAACGGGCGCTCCTCGGGCCGGGTGCGGCCGATTCGTGAGGGACGGGATGGCGGACGGTGTGCGGAACGGCGTGCGGGATCGGCGTGCGGGAACGGGCGGCGCGCGCCCGGAGGCGGGGGCCCGCTCGGAACCGGTCACGGTTCGCGCGGGCGCCCGCGGATGCCGGAGTGACTCGTCCTCGACGGCCCGCGAAACGTACCCGGGCCGGAGTCCCCGGTCAAGGAGGGGGCCGACGTCCGGAGGCGCAGGGATCCGAGCCCGTACGAGACAGTTTTCCGTTGACCCCTCCGAATCGGCAGGGCTACCCTCTCCCGGTCGTCGGCGTCCGGCTCGCCCGGGGTATGGGCATTGCCCCGGAAGAGATGTACCGACCGGTCCGGCGGCCGTCCGGAGCCTCCACACGCGAAGTCCTCGCGGGCGGAGGCCGGGCGGAAGGAACACAGGCTCGAGATGGAGGGCGTGATGATCAGGCAGATCCGGGGCCGCGAGCGCGGGATGTCGTTCTGGCCGTTCGTGATCACTCTCTTGCTCTTCCTCGTGACCGTGTACCTCTGGTACGAGGCGTCCAGCAAGCACGAGCAGCAGGTCTCCGAGATCGCGACCCTCCGGGACAAGCTGAAGGCCGCGGACGAGGCGAAGACCGACTACAACAACCGCATTCTCGCCCTCGAGACCGCGACGGGCTTCCAGGACGCGGCGGTCGGCCAGGCCACGGCGGACAGCGTGAAGAAGGGCCTCCTCGCCTGGTGCGAGAAGAACCGCGCCAACTTCACCGTCGAGTTCGACACCGATCGCTGGTCCCCGACGGGCTCCGGCGGCAAGGTCGAGAAGCTCGCGGGCACGAAGGTCAAGTACTTGTACCTGCCGTCCACGCCGGAACTCGAGCGCCTGAGCATCGAGACCCTCCTCCCGGTCGTGGACAACGCGATCACGAACATCCTGAAGGACCTCAAGCAGGCCGGCGAGGCCGCCGGGAAGTGGAAGAAGGACTTCGACGCGGCGCAGGCCGGCATCAAGGCCGCCCTCGACGCGAAGGACGCCGCCCGCGCGGAACTCTCGACGCAGAAGTCGCAGATCGAGACGCAGTTCGCCAACCGCGAGAAGGAACTCCTCGACCAGATCGCCGCGCAGAAGGCCGCCGCCCAGCAGGCCAATGCCGAGGCGGAGACCGCGAAGAAGGAGAAGGAGTCCTTCGAGGCCAAGGCCACCAGCCAGATCAACCAGCTCAAGTCGGAGCTGAAGACGGCGATGTCGAAGGACAAGCCGATGCTCTCCGAGGGCTTCGACGGCGACGTGCTCGACGCCGGCAGCGGCATCGCGTTCATCAACATCGGCAAGAAGTCGATGCTCATGCCCGGCACGGTGTTCGACGTGCACGGCTCCGTGAAGGGCGGCGGAACGACCCCGGTCGGCCGGATCCGCGTGATGAGCTGCGACGAGGGCACGGCCCAGTGCATCGTGATGGACGAGTCGCCGTCGCGCCCGATCGCGCAGGGCGACAAGGTCATCAGCCCGCTCTTCTCGGCGAACCGGAAGCTCACGTTCGCGACGGTCGGCGACTTCGCCATGGGCCGCTCGCAGCTCGAGGGGAAGATCAAGGACCTCGGCGGCGCCGTCAGCGCCGCGATCTCGCCGACGGTGGACTACCTGATCGTCGGCAGCCCGGCCTCGGGCGAGGCGATCGAGGACACGGCCTCGTACAAGGCCGCGAAGGAGTACGGCATCACGCTCCTGACGGAGCGCGACGTCAAGGCCTTCATGAACCTCTGACCGGAAGACGCACGCATCCGGGGGCCGCGCGGGACGACCGCGCGGCCCCTTTCCGTTTCACGGGGTAGCATCCCCAGCCGATGACGACCGCCCCGACCCGGGACTCCGACGCTCCGGCCCACGACCGGCCGATGACGCTGCGCGAACACCTCGAGGAACTCAGGGCCCGCGTCTTCCGGTCGGTGCTCTACCTGATCGTCGCGTTCGTCGTCGCCTACGTCTTCCACCGGGAGATCTGGGCCGTCGTGGCGGCGCCGATCCAGGAGGTGCTCTCGAAGGTGGACGGATCGCTCCTCCAGACGGGGCTCTCCGAAGGGTTCATGTCCACGTTCAAGCTGTGCGGCGTGGTCGCCGTGCTGCTCGCGTCGCCGCTCCTCTTCGCCGAGATCTGGGGCTTCGTCGCGAAGGGGCTCTACGAGACGGAGCGCCGGCCCGCGCGGATCTACGTCCCGATCGCCGCGTTCCTCTTCATCGAGGGCGTCGTCTTCTACTACTTCCTGATCCAGCCCGCGACGCTCGACTGGCTGATCCGGTTCATGCCCGAGATCCCCGGCATCCTCGAGGTGAAGCGGATGATCCGCCTCGAGGACGCGGTGTCGTTCTTCCTCGGGATGAGCCTCGTCGTGGGGCTCGTGTTCGAGCTCCCGCTCGTGATGATCTTCGCGCAGAAGCTCGACCTCTGCACGTGGCGGACCTACACGAAGCACCGGAAGCACTTCCTGATGGCGAGCCTCGTGCTCGTGGCCGTGCTCACGCCGAGCGGCGACGCGGTGTCGCTCCTCCTCTGCATGGTCCCCGTGGTCGGTCTCTACGAGGCGGGGATCCTCGTCTGCCGCATCATGCGGCCGGACGCCCCGGCCGACGACGAGGCCGACGACGCGGGCGGCGACGGCGACTGACCCGGAGAACCTGACACGATGAGGCTTGCGATCGTGGGCGCGCTGGGCGCCGGAAAGACCACGCTCTTCCGCGCATTCACCGGCCAGACCGGGCCGCAGGGCGACGCCGCGCCGTCCGGCGCAGGTCCCGCCGTGGCGGTCGTGAAGGTCCGCGACCCGCGCCTCGAGACGCTCCGCGAGCGCTGGAATCCCCGGAAGTACACGCCGATCGCGGTGACGGTGCAGGACTTCCCCGGCATCCCGGACCGCGGCGAGACCAGCGGGATGAAGCTCGGCGAACTCCTCGCCGCGGCCCGGGAGGCCGACGGGCTCATCGTCTGCGTCCGCGCATTCGAGTGCGACTCCTACCCGTACAAGCGGGCGGCGCCGGATCCCCTCCGCGAGGCCGAGGACGTCGTCGACGAGCTCGCGTTCGCCGACCTCGACCAGGCCGTCCGGCGCATCGAGAAGCTGGAGAAGAAGCGCGGGAACATGACCGACGACGAGAAGCGCGAGCACGCGGCGCTCGTCCGCGTGCGCTCCGCGCTGGAGGAGGGCCGCGCCGTCAAGTCGGTGGAGATCCCCGAGGCCGACAAGAAGCTCCTCCGCGGCTTCCGCTTCCTCACGGACAAGCCGTGGGTGCTCGCCGTGTCGATGCCGGACGACGGCGGCGACGCGACGGTCGCGGAGAAGGTCCAGGGTCCGTTCGAGGCGCGCATCGCGCTCCGCGCGAGGCTCGAGGCCGAGGTCTCGGAGCTCGAGCCGGACGACCGCGCCGCGTTCATGAAGGACCTCGGCATCGAGTCGCTCGCGAGCGAGAGCCTCCTCCGCGCGGCGTTCACGGCGCTCGGCACGATCTCCTTCTTCACGTCGGGCGAGGACGAGGTCCGCGCGTGGCCGATCCCCCGCGGAGCGAACGCGGTGGAGGCGGCGGGGAAGATCCACAGCGACCTCGCGCGGGGATTCATCCGCGCGGAGGTCTACTCCTACGACGACTTCGTCGCCGCGGGGCTCGACGAGGCGGCCGTGAAGAAGGCAGGGAAGTTCCGCGTCGAAGGGCGCGAGTACGTGGTGCGCGACGGCGACGTCGTGAACATCCGCTTCTCCGTCTGATGGCCACCGCACGGATCCTCTCGACCGGCGACGAGCTCGTCCGCGGACGCTCGCTCGACACCAACACGTCGGAGATCGCGCGCGCGCTGTCCGGCGAAGGCGTCTCGTGCGAAGGGGCGGAGGTCGTCGCCGACGACCTGCCCGCGCTCGTGGACGCGATCCGCCGCGCCTGCGCCACCGCCGACTTCGTGGTGCTCTCGGGCGGCCTCGGGCCCACCGAGGACGACTGCACGCGCGCCGCCGCCGCCGCGGCCGCCGGCGTCGCGATCGAGCGCGTTCCGGAGCTTGCGGCGGCGCTCGAGGAGCGCTTCGCGCGCCGGGGCATCCCGATGCCGCCGTCGAACCTGCTCCAGGCTGACCGTCCCGCCGGCGCGGAGACGCTCCCGAACCGCCACGGCACCGCGCCGGGGTTCGCGATGGCCATCGGCCGCGGGCGGTTCCTCGCGCTCCCCGGGCCGCCGAACGAGATGCGCGGCGTCCTCGCGGAGGAGGCGCTCCCGCGGATCCGCGCGTTCCTCGCCGCCGCGGGAGGTCCGCGCCGCGTCGTCCGCACGCGGTCCCTCGAGACGTGGGGCGAGCGCGAGGCCGCCGTGGGGGAGAAGATCGCCGACCTGATGCGCCGCGGCCGCATGCCGCGCGTCGGCACCACCGCCGCGCGCGGGACGATCCGGATCCTCGTCCATGCGGAGGGGGACCCGGCCGATGTGGACGCGCTGCTCGCGTCGGACGAGGCCGAGATCCGTCGGCGCCTCGGCCCCGCGGTCTTCGGGGCCGACGGGGAGACGATCGAGGACGTCGCGGCGCGGGCGCTCCTCGCGTCGGGACGCACCCTGGCCGTCGCCGAGAGCTGCACCGGCGGGATGATCGGCGCGCTGCTGACCGGGACGCCCGGCATCAGCGCCTCGTTCCTCGGCGGCGTGATCGCCTATGCGAACGAGGCGAAGGTGCGGGACCTCGGCGTGGACGCGGCGCTCCTCGCGCGCGTCGGCGCCGTCAGCGAGGAGGTCGCCCGGGCCATGGCGTCCGGCGTCCGCGCGCGGACGGGCGCGGACATCGGCATCGGGATCACCGGCGTCGCCGGCCCCGGGGGCGGCTCCGAGGAGAAGCCCGTCGGCTCCGTGCACCTCGCGCTCGACGACCGCGGCGCCGTGACGCACCGCCGCCTCGCGCTCCCCGGCGACCGCGCGCTGGTGCGCGAGATCGCCGCGAAGTCGGCGCTGGACCTGCTCCGGCGGTCGCTCGGCAGGTGAGCCGGCGCCCGCGGGGCCGCTACTCGCGCCGGCCGGCGAGCTGCATCAGCAGCGACAGAATCTGGAGGAAAAGGATCGCGATCGAGCCGAACAGGGTCAGCGCCGCGCCGACGTGCTCGTCGGTCCGGTACTGGTGCAGCACGTTCGACGTCTCGTACAGGATCGCGCCGCACATGAGGACGATCGCCCCCGCGGTGTAGATCAGTCCGAGCATCGGACCGCCC
The DNA here is from genome assembly GCA_022072415.1 of Planctomycetota bacterium. Lineage (GTDB taxonomy): Bacteria > Planctomycetota > JAJSAM01 > JAJSAM01 > JAJVHW01 > JAJVHW01. The sequence goes on along the minus strand of JAJVHW010000112.1, from coordinate 20,837 downwards.
CAGAACATCGAGATCACGAACACCGCGAGGAGAGCGAGGCCCGCGATCCCGAGGACCGGCCCGAGGAACGTCAGGTCCTTCTTCGTGGTCAGCACGAAGGCGGTCAGCGCGCCGAAGAGCACGACGGTCAGCGCCGCGGCCTGCGTGAGGACGCCGGGGAAGTACCGGACCGCCAGCGCGAGGAGCGGGGAGACGTAGAAGGTCATCGCCGCCACGTAGACGACGAGACCCGTGTACTGGGCGGCGGCGGACCGGCCCGGGCGGGCCATCACCTGGGCGAGGACGCCCAGCGCCATCAGGCCGAGCGCCATGAAGATCATGGGGCCGCGGCCGCTCGCGGCCCACTGGAGCACGCGCTCGGAGATCCCGGCGGTGAAGAGCGCCCAGGAGATCCCGATCATGCCCGCGACCGCGGCCGCGACGTGCAGGTACGTCCGGCGCACGAATGCCAGCCTGGCGTCCAGCGGCGCCGCGATGGCAGGGGCTCCGTAGCGATCGAAGGTCGTGGCGGTGTTCAAGAAGTCCTCCTGACGGGGAATTCCGTCTCTCCTACTACAACGTGCGAGCGCCGTGCCGGACCCGGGAATCCGGGGCGGAGGGGGCAGGCTCGCCCCGGGCCGGACGTTTTCCGCCTGTTTCCCGCCGGTTTCCCGCCTGCTTCTCGCCTGCTTCCCGCCCGTTCCCCGGCCAGGATTCGAACCCGGATCAAGGGGACCAAAACCCCCTGTGCTGCCATTGCACCACCGGGGAGGCGGGGCGGGGGCGAGGGTGCCCCGGGGCGCAGTATGACCGGGCGCGACGACGGTCCCGGAATTCCTCGCGGGCCGCGGCGGTCATCCGTACCTTCTTCCCCTCTCTCCGCAGGACCCCACGGGTCCAGCGGTCCCGGACAACGGTCTTCGGCGACCCGCGTCCGGGCCCCCCGGCCGTCCACCGACCGGGTCTCTTTGTGCCGAAGACGTCAGGTACGGAATGGCGCACGACGCCTCCGTGGCCGCGGTGATCCTCGCCGCCGGCCTCGGCAAACGCATGAAGAGCTCGAAGCCCAAGGTGGCGTTCGAGATCTGCGGCTGGCCCATGGTCCGCCACGTGGCGGAGGCGTGCCTCGGCGCGGGCGTCTCGCGGATCGTCGTCGTGGTGGGGCACGGGCGCGAGGCGGTGGAGTCGGCGCTCTCGGGGATCCCGGGCGTGACCTTCGCCCTCCAGACCGAGCAGAGGGGCACCGGCGACGCGGTGAAGTGCGCGCTCCCCGCCCTGGACGGGTTTCACGGCACGGTCCTCGTCCTCTGCGGCGACGTCCCCCTCGTCCGCCCCGACACGCTGACGCACCTCCTCGACGAGCACCGCCGCCGGAGCGCGGCGTGCACGGTCCTCTCGGTGATCCTCGACGACGGCGCGGCGTACGGCCGGATCCTCCGCGACGACGTCGGGCGGTTCGTCGCCATCCGCGAGGCGAAGGACGCGAAGCCGCAGGAACTCGACGTCTGCGAGATCAACTCGGGGCTCTACGCGTTCGACGCGGCAGCGCTCCGCAGCGCGCTGCCCGAGCTCCGCGCGCAGAACGCGCAGGGCGAGTACTACCTGACCGACGCGGCCGAGATCCTGCTCGCCCGCGGGCTCGGCGTGGACGCCCTCCCGCGCGGCACCGAGGACGAGGTCCTCGGCGTCAACACGTTCGCGGAGCTCGCGGAGGCGGCGCGGCGGATGCGCGCGCGGATCGTCGCGGAGCACATGGCGAACGGCGTCGAGGTCACCGACCCGTCGACGACGTTCATCGACCGCGGGGCGTCGATCGGGCGGGGCACGAAGGTGCTCCCGTGCAGCGTGATCGAGCGCGACGTCGCGGTGGGCGAGGGCTGCGAGGTCGGCCCGTTCGCGCGCCTCCGCCCGGGCACCGTGCTCGAGGACGGGGCCGAGATCGGGAACTTCGTCGAGACGAAGAAGGCGCGCGTCGGGCGCCGCACGAAGGCGAAGCACCTCACGTACCTCGGCGACGCGGAGATCGGCGCGGAGACGAACATCGGCTGCGGCACGATCACGGCGAACTACGACGGGACGCGGAAGCACGTCACGCGGATCGGCTCGCGCGTGCACGTCGGGAGCGGAACGGTGCTCGTGGCTCCGGTGACCGTGGGCGACGGCGCGACGACGGGCGCCGGAGCGGTCGTGACGGCGGGGCGCGACGTGCGGCCGGGGGCGACGGTGGTCGGCGTCCCGGCCCGCGAGATCGTCCGGCAGGCGGCGAAGGAGGGCGCGCGATGAACCTCGAACGGCTCCAGGTCTTCACCGGGAACGCGAACCCCGCGCTGGCGAAGCGCGTCTGCGAGCGGCTGGAGCTCCCGGTCGGCGACGCGATGGTCAACCGCTTCCCCGACGGCGAGATCAACGTCAAGATCAACGACGACGTGCGCGGCCGCGACGTGTTCGTCGTGCAGCCCACGTGCCCGCCGGTCAACGACAGCCTGATCGAGCTCCTGCTCCTGATCGACACCCTCCGCCGCGCCTCCGCGATGCGGGTGACCGCCGTGATCCCGTACTACGGCTACGCCCGGAAGGACCGGAAGGACGAGGGCCGCGTGCCGATCTCGGCCAAGCTCGTGGCGAACCTGATCGCCCGCGCCGGCGCGGACCGCGTGGTCTGCCTCGACCTCCACGCGCCGCAGATCCAGGGCTTCTTCGACATCCCGGTGGACCACCTCTACGCGTCGCCCGTGAACGTGGCCCACTTCCGGCGGTACGGCCTCGCCGACATCGCCGACGGCTGCATCGTCGCCCCCGACGTGGGCGGCATCAAGCAGGCCCGCGCGTACGCGAAGATGCTCGGCCTCTCGCTCGCGATCGTGGACAAGCGCCGCGTCTCGCCCGACCAGGCGAAGGCCGTGCACGTGATCGGCGAGGTGTCCGGGAAGCGCTGCATCCTCGTGGACGACATGATCTCCACGGGCGGCACGATCTCGGAGGCCGCCTCCGCGCTGCGCGAGCACGGCGCGAAGGAAGTCCACGTGTGCGCGACGCACGGCGTCTTCTGCGGGCCCGCGAAGGAGCGGCTCGAGAAGGCGCCCATCGACTCGATCGTCGTGACCGACACCATCCCCAAGGGGTCCGCGACGCCGGGAGGCGTCGTGACCCTGTCCGTGGGCGACCTCCTGGGGGACGCGATCCTCCGCATCCACCAGGGCCGCTCGGTTTCGAAGCTCTTCCCCGGAAACGTCTGAGGCAAGGAGACGAGGCATGAAGGTCGTACAGATCCCCTGTGAAGCGCGCAGCCCCGGCGGCACCGGGAAGGCGCGCACCGGCCGCCGCGGCGGGCACGTCCCCGCCGTGGTCTACGGCGAGAAGAAGGACCCGGAGCACGTGGCGCTCCCGGTCAAGGAGTTCCGCGCGGCGGTGGACGCGGGCGCCCGCGTCATCGACCTCCAGCGCGGAGGCGCGTCGGCCGAACGCGTGCTGCTGAAGGACGTCCAGTGGGACCCCCTCGGCGGCGCGGTGATCCACGCGGACTTCCTCCGCATGGACCCGGCGCACCAGATCACGCTGCGCATCCCGATCACGTTCGAGGGCGTGCCGAAGGGCACGGCCGAGGGCGGCGTGCTCCAGATCATGCGCGACACGATCTCGGTGCGGTGCCTCCCGAAGGACATCCCGGAGGGCGTGACGGTGAACGTGGCGGAGCTCGGCCTGAACGACGCCCTCGACGCGGGGAAGGTCGGCCTCCCGGCCGGCTGCACCCTCGGCGAGGACGCGCACGACACCATCGCGGTCTGCCGCGTCCCGAAGGTCGAGAAGGCCGCGGAACCTGCCGCTGCGGACGCCGCTGCGGCTCCGGCCGACGGCGCAGCCCCGGCTGCGGGCGCGGCTCCGGCCGCGGGCGACGCGAAGGGCGCCGCTCCGGCGAAGGCCGACGCGAAGCCCGGCGCCGACAAGGCGAAGAAGTAGCCCGCGCGATGAAGCTCGTGGTGGGCATCGGCAATCCGGGCGACGAGTACGTCGGCACGCGCCACAACGTCGGATTCGACGTGGTGGAACGCGTGGCGTCGCGCTGCTCCGCGCAGCTCGAACGCGACCGCCGTCTCGGCGCCCGGACCGGCCGGTGCTCCATCCCGTCGCCGAAGGGACCGGACGCCGAGGTGCTGCTGGTGGAGCCCCTCTCCTACGTGAACCTCTCCGGGCCCGTCGTGGCGCGGATCGCGAAGGAGAGGGGCGCCGTTCCGTCGCAGATCCTCGTCGTCGTGGACGACTTCCACCTGCCGCTGGGCGCGATCCGCGTCCGCGACCAGGGCTCGGCGGGCGGACACAACGGACTCAAGTCGATCATCGCCTCGCTCTGCACGGACGCGTTCCCCCGCGTCCGCGTCGGGATCGGCGAGGCGCCCCCCGGAGGCTCCGAGGACCACGTGCTCTCCCGTTTCCGGCCGTCCGAGCGGCCGGCGATGGACGAGGCGCGGGACCGCGCGGCCGACTGCGTCGAGGTCTGGGCCCGCGAGGGCACGGCCGCGGCCATGAACCGTTTCAACCTGAGGAGTGCCTGACGCAGAGGCGTCGGGCGTGAGGGGCCGGAACCCGGCCCCGTGGAGGACCAGCTTGGCGACATACGAAGGCATGTTCCTGCTCGACAGCGCGCGGGCGGCGAAGGACTGGGAGGGCACGGAGTCCCTCGTCACGTCCGTGCTCACGCGCTACGGCGCGAAGTTCATCCTGAAGGACAAGTGGGACGAGCGGAAGCTCGCCTACCCGGTGAAGAAGCAGCGCCGGGGCACGTACTTCCTGGCCTACTTCGACGCCCCGGAGGGCTCGATGGCCGAGATGCGGCGCGACCTGCTCCTGACGGACGGCGTGCTGCGCTTCCTCGTGCTGCGGTGGCCCGAGGGGGAGAAGCTCCCGGAGAAGATCGAGATCAAGCGCATGGTGCCGGACGAGGAGTTCCGTTCGGCGGGGCGTGACGGCGAGGACCGCGGCGCCGGCTACGGCGACGGGATGGACGGAGGGCGCGAGTGATGTCGGACAACGACAAGGGCGGAAAGTTCAAGAAGTTCGCGCAGAAGGGCAAGTGCCGCTTCTGCCGCGCGAAGATCAAGCACATGGACTGGAAGGACTCGCAGACGCTCGCGCGCCTCTCCACCGGCCAGGGCAAGCTCTTCTCGCGCAAGCGCTCGGGGAACTGCTCGCGGCACCAGCGCCAGTTCAAGCTGGCGGTGAAGCACGCACGGTTCATGGCGCTCCTCCCGTACGTGGCGAAGTGAGGTGGCACCCATGTCAAGCACGATGAAGCTGATGCTCGTGAAGAACGTCCCGTCGCTCGGGGCCCTCGGCGAGGTGGTCAAGGTGAAGGCGGGCTACGCCCGCAACTACCTGATCCCCCGCGGCCTCGCGGCCCCGGTCACGCAGGACGCGCTGAAGCGCGTGGCGGCGGAGCGCAAGCGCGCCGCCGTCGCGGTGCAGAAGGCCGTCGAGCAGGCGAAGGCGACGCAGGAGGTCCTCCGCTCGCTCTCGCTGCACATCGAGGCGAAGGCCGGCGAAGGCGGGCACCTCTTCGGCTCGGTCTCCGCGGCGGTCATCGCCGAGGAGCTGGCGAAGCAGAAGGTCACGGTGGACGCGTCCGCCGTGCAGCTCGCGGAGCCCATCAAGGAGCTCGGCATCTACCAGGTGCAGGTGAAGCTCCACGCCGACGTCACGGGCCTCGTGAAGGTGTACGTCGTCGCTCCGCCTCCGGAGGGCGGCGCGAAGAAGTAGCGTTCGCGCACTCCGTCCGGGCGGACCGCCCGGCGCACGGCAGGGGACCGCGGCTTCGCCGCGGTCCCCTTTCCGATTCGGTCCGTGGGGCGGCCATTCCGCCGCGTCCGGACGGTGCTGCTTCGATTCCCGGGGCCGCCGCGCGAGATTCGCCGTCATGCCCGTCCCGATCCCGGAAGCGCGATGGCCCACGGCCGCGGAGGCCGCGCGCTCGCGGCTGTTCTCGCCGGGACGGATCGGTCCCGCCGCGACTGCGTCGCGGACGTGGATCCCCGCGATGGTGCCGTGGCGCGCCTCCGACGACGGCTTCGTCACCGACGACGTCGTCGGCTGGTACGGGCGGTTCGCCGAGGGGCGGCCCGGCGTGCTCGTGGTCGAGGCGACGGGCATCCGCGACGTCCCGAGCGGACCGCTCCTCCGCGCGGGCGGCGACCGCTTCGTCCCCGGCCTCGCGCGGATCGCCGACGAGGTGCGCCGCCGGAGCGGGGGGCGCACGGTGCTCCTCCTCCAGATCATCGACTTCCTCGCGATCAAGCGGCGCCCGGACCGCGACGTCCACCTCCGCCGGTTCCAGCGGATCGACGGCGGCCTGCGCGCGCGCCTCGCGGCCGCCGCCGCCGACCCGGCGTGGGAGTCCGCGCCCGACGAGTCCGTCCGCGAGGAGCTCGTCCGCCGGAGCGACGGCGAGCTCGCGTCGATCCTCCCGCCGCGGGACCTCGAGTCCATGCGCATGGGCTGGCGCGAGCGGGTGACGGACGTCGGGTCGGACCACATCCGCGACCTTCCGCGCACGCTGCCCCCGCTCTTCGCCGCGGCCGCGCGGCGCGCCGAGCAGGCGGGGTTCCACGGCGTGGAGCTCCACTTCGCCCACGCGTACACGATGGCGTCCTTCCTCTCCGCCACGAACACGCGGAGCGACGGATACGGGACGACCCTCGAGGGCCGCGCGCGCCTTCCGCTCGAGGTCCTCGCCGCCGTGCGCGCGGCCGTGTCGCCGCAGTCCGTGGTCGGCTGCCGCATGCTTGCCGACGAGGCGATCCCGGGAGGCTCGACGCTCTCCGACGCCGCCTGGTTCGCGACGGAGTTCGCCCGCGCGGGGATCGACTTCCTCTCCCTCAGCAAGGGCGGGAAGTTCGACGACGCGAAGCAGCCGGCGGTGGGGCAGGCGGCCTACCCGTACACCGGCCCGTCGGGGCACGAGTGCATGCCGACGGTCCGCATCGATGCGCGCGGGCCGTTCGCCCGGAACCTGCCGCTCGCGTCGGCGGTGCGCGCGGCGGTGCGCGCCGCGGGGTTCGGCACCCCCGTGGCCGCCGCAGGCGGGTTCAACTCGTTCGAGCTCGCGGAGGCCGCGCTGCGCGGCGGGCACGCGGACTTCGTCGCCGCCGCGCGGCAGAGCCTGGCCGACCCGGACTGGTGGGAGAAGATGCGCACGGGGCGCGGCGCCGCCGTGCGGCGGTGCCTCTTCACGAACTACTGCGAGGCGCTCGACCAGCGGCACCTCGAGGTGACGTGCCAGCTCTGGGACAGGCTCCGGACGGCGGGGGAGGCGGACCCTCCGCTCGCGAAGGACGGCCGCCGTCGGCTGCTGCCGCCGCCGGAGGATCCCGGCGCCGCGGAACCGCACATCGCGCAATCGTCTGTCGGCCGCGCTAACTTGGGCCGATGACCATGCCTCATCTGATCGCCGCCAAGCGCGGGAAGCCGGGCGACGACCCCATCTTCGCCCTGAACGCCGAGGCGAACCGCCGGAAGGCCGCCGGGGAGCCCGTCGTCAACGCGACGCTCGGCGCGCTCCAGGGCGACGACGGGAAGCTCTCCGTCCTCCCCACGGCCGCACGCGCGATGCGCGAGGTCCCGGCCGCCGAGTTCGCCGCCTACGCGCCGATCGCCGGGCCGGAGCCGTTCCTCGCCGCGGTCGCCGACGACGTGCTCGGCGCGGGCGCGCCCCGCCGGAGCCAGGTCGCGTCGTGCGCGACGCCCGGGGGGACCGGCGCGCTCCGCCACGCGATCGCGTGCTTCCTCGAGCCCGGGCAGGCGCTCCTCTGCACGTCGTTCTACTGGGGTCCGTACGCGACGCTCGCCGAGGAGACGGGCCGGAAGCTCGCCACGTTCCGGATGTTCTCGGACGACACCGCGACGGCGCTCGACGCGGCGGACCTCGACCGCGCGCTCGGAGACCTCGCGACGTCCCAGGGCCGCGCGCTGGTGATCCTGAACGACCCCTGCCACAACCCGACCGGCTACTCGATGAGCGCGGCCGACTGGCAGGCGGTGTCCGGCGTGCTCCTCCGCCACGCGGAGCGCATGCCCGTGACGCTCGTGCTCGACGCCGCGTACGCCGCGTTCGGGCCTCCAGGAGCGATGCGCACCGCGCTCGCGGCGCTCGACCGGATCGGCGACCGGGTGCTCGTGCTCCACGCGTGGAGCGCGTCGAAGTCGATGACGCACTACGGCGCCCGAGTGGGCGCGCTGCTCGCCGTCGTCCCGGACGAGGCCGCGCGGAAGGACGTCGCCGCCGCGCTCGCGTTCGCGTGCCGCGGCACGTGGTCCAACTGCAACCGCGGCGGGATGCACGCCGTGACCCGCCTCCTCGCCGACCCGGCGACCCGCGCGGCGGTGGACGCGGAGCGCGCCGGTCTCACCTCGCTCCTCGCGAGCCGCGTCGAGGCGTTCAACGCGGAGGCGCGGCGCCACGGGCTCCGCTACCCGCGCTACGACGGGGGGTTCTTCGTGACGGTCTTCTGCGCGAAGCCGAAAGACGCCGCGGCGCGCATGCGGGAGGAAGGGGTCTTCGTCGTCCCCGTGGACGGCGGACTCCGCGTGGGGATCTGCTCCGTCGCCGCGGGGGACGTCCCGAGGCTCGTCTCCTCGATGGCGAGAGCGCTCGGATAGCCTCGGCGCCCCATGGAACGCGTCCCTCCGCACGACCTCGAGGCCGAGATCTCCGTCCTCGGCGCGATGATGCTCGACCCCGAGGCCGCGGGGCGCGTGGTGTCGCTGCTCCGTGCGGAGCACTTCTACCGCGGGCCGCACGCGGACGTCTTCCAGGTGCTGACCGAGCTCTACGACGCGAACCGCGCGATCGACATCGTCCTCCTCCGCGAGGAGCTCCAGAAGCGCGGGCTCCTCGAGAAGATCGGCGGCACGGCGTTCCTCTCGCGCGTGATGGCGTCGGTGCCGACCGCCGCGAACGCCGAGCACTACGCGAGGATCGTCAAGGAGAACGGCCTCCGGCGGTCGGTGATCACCGCCGCGAACGAGATCGAGCGCGAGGCGTTCGAGGGCGCGCTCGAGGGCGGCGCGCTGGTGGACCTCGCCGAGCAGAAGTTCTTCGACCTCGACGGCCGCTCGGAGTCCGGCGAGGCGCAGCACATCAAGGACGTGCTGACGGAGACCTTCAAGCGGATCGACGAGCTCCACGGGCAGGAGGGGCGGATCACCGGCGTCCCGACGGGCTTCTACGACCTCGACGACATGACGTCCGGCCTCCAGGGCGGCGAGCTGATCGTCGTGGCGGGGCGGCCGTCCATGGGGAAGACCACGTTCTGCCTGAACCTCGCCGAGCACGCGGCGGTGGACGAGGGGAAGGCCATCGCGATCTTCAGCCTCGAGATGTCGCGCCACTCCCTCGTCCAGAACATGCTCTGCTCGCGGGCGCGCGTGGACGCGCACAAGCTCCGCCGGGGCTTCCTCGCGGACGACGACTGGAGCCGCATCTCGCAGGCCGCGGGGAAGATGAGCGAGGCGAAGGTCTTCATCGACGACACGCCCGGACTCTCGCCGCTCCTCCTCCGCGCGAAGGCCCGGCGCCTGAAGAACCAGCACGACATCTCGCTGGTGATCATCGACTACCTCCAGCTCATGGAGGTGCCGAGCATGTCCCGCGGCGACGAGAGCCGGCAGGCGGAGATCAGCTTCATCTCCCGTTCGCTGAAGGGACTGGCCCGCGAGCTCTCGATCCCCATCATCGCCCTCTCCCAGCTCAACCGCAGCGTGGACAGCCGCGAGGACCACCGTCCGCGCATGAGCGACCTGAGGGAATCGGGGGCCATCGAGCAGGACGCGGACGTCGTGATGTTCCTCTACCGGCCCGAGTACTACGAGATGGACCCGGAGCGGAAGGCGGAGCTCGCGGGGCAGGCGGAGCTGATCGTCGGGAAGCAGCGCAACGGGCCGACCGGCACGGTGGGGCTCACGTTCCTCGCCCAGTACATGCGGTTCGAGAACGCGGCGCGCGAACGGTTTTGACTTCCGGCGGGGTCGGGGGGCTACCTTGCCCGGTCCCGTTCCCACGTACTCACGGAGTCCGAGCGCATGCAGAAGCACGCCCGCCGCACCGCCGCCGCAAGCCGCGGGGTCCTCGTCGTCGCCGGTCTCGCGGCGGCGCAGGTCGTGGTGCCCGTCGTGGTGCCGGTCGTGGTGCCCGTCATGGCGCTCGTCGCTGCGGAGCCGGCGATCGCCGCGGGTCCCCGGGTCGTCGAGATCCGCTTCGAGGGGAACCGCCGGTACTCGGAGGACACCCTCCGCCTCGCGCTCCGCACCAAGGTCGGCCAGGACCTCGACCGCGCCCTCCTGCCCGAGGACATCAACACCCTCTACCAGTTCTTCGACACCGTGGACCAGCGCGAGGAGCAGGTGGCGGGCGGCGTGCGGATCGTCTTCCGCGTGACCGAGAACCCGCAGGTCGCGTCGGTGGACTTCTCCGGCGTCTCCGCGCTGACGCTGGAGGAGGTGCGCGCCGTCGTCGAGACGTCGGCGGGCCGCCCCATGGCCGAGCACCGGCTCGAGAACGACCGCCGGAAGATCGAGAAGCTCTACCGTTCGAAGGGCCACCACTTCGTGCAGGTCACCGCGCGTCCGGAGCAGGACGGCGGCGCGCGCCGCGTGGTCTTCGAGGTGCTCGAAGGGCCCCACGTCGCCATCTCGGAGATCCGCTTCGCAGGGAACGACTCGATCCGCACCGAGAAGCTGCTCGAGCAGGGCGTCTCGCGGGAGCGCGGGTTCCTCGGGCTCCGGTCGGGCGACTACGTGGAGGACACGCTCCGGCTGGACCTCCTCGCGATGAAGTCCCTCTACCGCTCCGAGGGCTGGCTCGACGCGGAGGTGACGCTCGAGGACGTCTCGTTCTCCGAGGACCGCAGCCGCGCGTTCGTGCGGATCGGAGTCCGGGAGGGCGGCGCGTACACGGTGGGGCAGGTCTCCTTCCAGGGCGTCGGAGGGTTCCCCGGCGGCGCCGACGCGCTGCGCCCGCTGGCCGCGGTCGCCGAGGGCTCCCGCCGCCGCGACGAAGAGATCTTCCGCGCGTCCACGGCGATCGAGCGCGCCTACCGCGAGGAGGGCTTCTTCGCGGTGGTCGTCACGCCGCGGGAGCGCCTCCGTCCGCAGGGCCGCATCGTGGACATCGTGTTTGACGTCGAGGAGTCGTCGAAGACGAGGATCCGGAACCTCGCGCTGGCCGGGAACGTGGTCACGCAGGACAAGGTCCTCCGCCGCGAGATCAAGCTCGCGCCGGGCGACGTCCTCAACCAGAACGAGATCGACAAGGCGCTCCGCCGCCTGCGCGACCTCCGCTACTTCGAGCGCGTGCAGGCGCGGATCGACGCGCCGGGCGCCGGCGAGGACCCGAACCTCCGCGACCTCACGTTCGAAGTGGACGACACCGCGCCCACGGGGCAGTTCCGGTTCGCCGTCGGGGCGACGAGCGACCTCGGCTTCACCGGCGAGATCTCGCTCACGAAGCGCAACTTCGACTGGCGCGACTGGCCGGAGGAGTTCGGCGACATCTTCGGCGGGAAGGCGTTCACGGGCGCGGGGCAGACGTTCGCCCTGACCCTCCAGCCCGGCTCCGAGATCGCGAACTACCGCCTCGCCTTCACCGAGCCGTGGATGTTCGACAAGCCGATCCTCTTCGGCTGGGACCTGTTCCTCTCGAAGTTCAACCGCTTCGAGTACCAGCAGGACAGGACCGGCGTCGACTTCACCCTGGGGCGCCGCTTCACGTGGGAGGGTCGCGAGCGGGACACGACGCTCGCCCTGACCGGCGTCACGCGGATCGAGAACTTCGACGTGGGCGGCGTGGACCGCGACTCCGCGCCGACCGCGTTCCTCGCGGACGGGTCGAACAGCCTGCTGGCGGAGCGCCTCTCCGCACGCGTCACGCGCGTGGACAGCGAGTCCCGCCCGACCGACGGCTGGTTCGCGGAGGCGTTCACGGAGTTCGGGTTCGGGGGCGACATCCAGCTCTGGAAGGCCGGCGGCGAGGTGCGGAGGTACATCCCCGTCTGGCGGACCGAGGACGAGCGCGTGCACACGCTGTCGCTCGACGCGCGCCTCACGCACGCCGTGCCGCTCGGGTCCTCCGACGAGGCGGACGCGAACCTGTTCGACGAGAACTACGTCCCGATCTACGAGAGTTCGTTCGCGGGCGGTTCGACCACGGTGCGCGGCTTCGCGTACGGCGGCGCCGGGCCCCACGGCGAGGGGAACCCGTTCCTCGGGCGGAAGCCCGGCGAGTCCGCCGCGCACCGGATCCTCCGCCTCGGCCGGACGGCGCGCTCCGTCCTCGAGAACGACGGCGACCCGATGGGCGGCGGCGTCCTCTTCACCGCGTCGGCGGAGTACCAGCTCCCGCTGGTCGAGGACTTCCTCGGCGGCGTCGCCTTCATCGACGCGGGCATGGTCCGCGAGAGCCTCGGCTCGGCGCACGGGCTCGACGAGGACGCCGTCGCCGGCATCCGCAGCGCGCTCTCCCGCGGCTCGCCGAACCAGCGCCGCCTCGCGCGTTCGCTCGACTTCTCCGACGGCGAGTCGTTCTTCTCCGACCTCCGCGCCTCGGTCGGCTTCGGCCTCCGGCTGCGCATCCCCGTCCTCGGGCCGACGCCGATCGCCATCGACTTCGGCATCCCCATCCGCAAGCAGGACGGGGACGACACGCAGGTCGTGTCGTTCTCCCTCGAGCGGAACTTCTGATCCCCGCACCGTCCCCCGTTCCCGGAGACGCCTCATGAAGAAGCACCTCGGAGTCCTCTCCCTGCTCGCGGCCGCAGCCGCGGGGGCCGCGGCCGTCCCCGCGCTCTCGCAGGACGACAAGCGCACGCCGTTCCAGACCGGCGTCGTGGACATGGCCCGCGTCCTCGCGGAGTACCGCAAGGCCGAGCAGGTCGAGGCCGCGCTCAAGTCCCGCTCCGAGGCGCTGGACAAGGAGTTCAAGGAGACGATCGGAGCGGCGCGGGCGAAGCAGGAGAAGCTCGCCACGCTGAACCGCGACTCCGAGGAGTTCGTGAAGCTCGAGCGCGAGATCACGGCGGAGCTCGCACGGATCGACGCCGACGGCAAGTGGAACCAGAAGCGCCTCGAGCGCGACCGCGACCAGCGGCTCTGCGCGCTCTACGCGGAGGCCAACGCCGAGGTGCGGCTCCAGGCGGAGTCGAAGGGCCTCGCCGCGGTGTTCAACCTGCGGCCGCTCCTCCCCGGATGGGAGCGTTCGTCGGACCCCGACGCCGTCCTCGCCGGCCGCACGGTGCTCTGGGCCGACGCGTCGGTGGACCTCACGCAGCCGGTCATCGAGGCGCTGAACGCGAAGCTCCCGAAGTAGCGCGCCGCAAATCTGTGAGCGGGACTCCGTCTCGGTAGGATTCCCCCGTGCCCCGCAAGCAGAGGACCCTCCGCGAGTCGTTCACGTTCTCGGGCGCCGGCCTCCACACCGGGGCCCACGCGAACGTGCGCGTGTCGCCCGCGCCGGCGGACCACGGCGTCGTGTTCGTGCGGACCGACCTCCCCGACCGCCCGCGCCTCGTGGCCGACGCCGACTACGCCGACGGGCAGGGCCGCCGCACGACCATCCGCTCCGGCGGGGCCGACATCCAGACCATCGAGCACCTCCTCGCCGCCTGCGCCGGGATGCGCATCGACAACCTGCTCGTCGAGTCCGACGGTCCGGAGATGCCGGGACTCGACGGCAGCGCGCTTCCGTTCGTGGACATGATCCGCGCGGCGAAGCCGGTGGAGCTCGCGAAGGAGCGGAAGGAGTTCTTCCTCGCGGAGCCGGTCGCGGTGGACGACGGGACGGGGGACTCGTCCATCGTCGCGCTCCCGTCGGAGCAGGGGCTCTCGTTCAGCTACGCGCTCGACTACCCCCAGTCGCCGTTCGTGGGCAGCCAGTTCCACTCCGTGCGGCTCGAGGAGATGCCGTTCGCGAACGAGATCGCCCCGGCCCGCACCTTCGTGATGGAGGAGGAGGCGCAGAAGCTCCGCGCGGCGGGGCTCGGGAAGGGCGCGACGTACGACAACACGCTCGTGATCGGCGAGCGGGGCGTGATCGAGAACCGCCTGCGCTTCCCCGACGAGCCCGTCCGCCACAAGCTCCTCGACCTGATCGGCGACTTCTTCCTGATGAACCTCGACCTCCACGCGCGGATCGTCGCCACGAAGGCCGGCCACGCGCTGAACGGCGCCATCGTGCGGAAGCTCCTCCAGCACGTCCGCGACGTCGAGATCGCGGAAGGGCTCCGCCGTGACTCGACCATCGAGGTCCGCGAGATCATGCGGATCCTCCCGCACCGCTACCCGTTCCTGCTCATCGACCGCGTGATCGAGCTCGAGGGGCAGAAGCGCGCGGTCGGCATCAAGAACGTCACGATCAACGAGCCGTTCTTCCAGGGCCACTGGCCGGCGGCGCCGATCATGCCGGGCGTGCTGATCGTCGAGGCGATGGCGCAGCTCTCGGGCGTGCTCCTCCTCCGGAAGCTCGAGAGCACCGGGAAGCTCGCCGTGCTGCTCTCCATCGACAAGGTGAAGCTCCGCCGCTCGGTGGTCCCCGGCGACCAGCTCCGGATCGAGGTGGAGGCGCTGAAGGTGCGCTCCCGCTCCGCGCGCGTGCACTGCCGGTCCACGGTGGACGGGCGGCTCGCGTGCGAGGCGCAGATCAACTTCATGCTGGCGGACGCGTGAGCGGGGCCGCATGAGCGCGAACATCCATCCGCTCGCGTGCGTGGACCCGTCCGCCGAGCTCGGCGCCGGCACCAGCGTCGGGCCGTTCGCCGTGGTGGGCCCGGGCGTCGTCCTCGGCCGCGACAACGAGGTCCGCGCGCACGCGGTCGTGGGCGGGCCCGGCACCACGGCCGGCGACCGGAACGTGTTCTTCGAGGGCTCCGTCATCGGCTGCCCGCCGCAGGACAAGAAGTACAAGGGCGAGTTCGTGCGCCTCGAGATCGGGAGCGACAACCACTTCCGCGAGCACGTGACCGTGCACCGCGGCACTCCGGGCGGGGGCGGGCTGACGAAGCTCGGGAGCCGCGGGCTCTACCTCGTCGCGTGTCACGTCGCGCACGACTGCGTCGTCGGCGACGACGTGATCCTCTCGAACAACGTGCTCCTCGCGGGGCACGTCCTCGTCGAGGACCGCGCGATCATGAACGGCGCCTCCGCGATCCACCACTTCGGGTCCGTCGGCACGATGAGCTACATCGGCGGCCTCACGCGGCTCGTCCGTGACGCGCCGCCGTTCATGGTGACGGAGGGGCACCCGGCCCGCGTCGTCAAGGTGAACGGGGTGGGGCTCGCGCGGTCGGGCGTCCCCGAGGAGCGCATCCGGATGCTCCGGTCCGCGTTCCGCCACCTCTTCCGCGGGAAGTACCCGACCCTCCGCGAGGCGATCGCCGCCGTGGAGCAGGAGGGGCTCCGCTGCCCCGAGGTGGACCGCCTCACGCAGTTCCTCGAGGCGCAGGCGGCCGGACGGAACGGGCGCGCCCGCGAGGCGCACCGCTGAGCATGCAGGAGTCCCCGCGCCGCGTCCGCACGGCCGTGATCGGCGCGGGCGGCTTCGGGCGGCACCACTGCCGCATCTACGGCGAGCTGCCCGAGGCGTCGCTCGCGGCGATCGTGGACCGCGACCCGGAGACCCGCGCGCGGGCCGCCGGGCAGTACGGCGTCCCGGTCCTCGCCGACGCCTCCGAGCTCCCGCCCGACGTCGAGGCCGTGTCGGTGGCCGTGCCCACGCAGTTCCACCACGCCGTCGCGCTCCCGCTCCTCCGCCGCGGCGTGTCGGTGCTGATCGAGAAGCCGATGGTCCGCGACCTCGACGAGGGCCGCGAGCTCATCGAGGCGGCCGAGCGCTCGGGCGCGGTGCTCCAGGTGGGGCACGTCGAGCGGTTCAATCCGGCGGTGCGCGCGCTCGAGGCGCACGACATCCGTCCGCGCTTCATCGAGGCCGCGCGCGTCGCGCCGTTCTCGTTCCGTTCGGTGGACGTCGGCGTCGTGATGGACCTGATGATCCACGACATCGACATCGTGCTCTCGCTCGCGCGCTCCCGTCCGCTCCGCGTCGAGGCGGTGGGGGTCCCCGTGCTCACCGAGCACGAGGACATCGCGAACGCACGCGTCGTCTTCGAGAACGGGTGCGTGGCCACGCTGACCGCCAGCCGCGTCGCCACGAAGACCGAGCGGAAGGTGCGCGTCTTCAGCGGCGACAGCTACCTGATCGTGGACTTCGGGAAGCGCGAGGGATGGCTCTACCGGAAGGGCCCCGGGCTCACGCCGGACGCCGTGCGCGCGTTCGCGGCGGGGGGGAAGAGCGTCCAGGAACTCCAGGGCGCGGTCTTCACCGACCTGATCCGCATGGAGAAGCTGGAGACCCCGCAGGGGGACCCGCTCACGGAGGAGATCCGCGACTTCCTCCGCTGCGTCCGCGACCGGGAGAAGCCCCGGGTCGGCGGGCGGGAGGGGCTCGAGGCCGTGAGCCTCGCCCTGGAGGTGCTCCGGAGCCTCCGCCGCGGCGAGAATCCTTAGCTCCGCGGAGCGCGGGCACTAGGCTCGGCCCCTTTCGTCCCCCCAGAACCCCGCGGAAGTCCGGCGGCGGCGCTCGGCGGCGACGGGAGGAGCGCTCCTCCCCGCCGCACGCAAGCCCGCCCGGTGCCGGAACCGCGGAACGAGGTGCATCTTGTCCAGCGCCACTCCGATCCCCGCGGCCGCGACCGGCGGCCCCATCGTCAGCGTCCAGGAACTCCTCGACGCCGGCGTCCACTTCGGCCACCGCACGAGCCGGTGGAACCCGAAGATGAAGCCCTTCCTCAAGGGCAAGCGGAACTCGATCCACATCATCGACATCCGCGCCACCGTGCGCGGGCTGGTCCAGGGCACGCACTTCCTGCGCAACTGCGCCCGCGAGGGGTTCCAGATCCTCTTCGTCGGCACGAAGCGCGGCGCGAAGAGCGTGATCCGCGAGGAATCGCAGCGCTGCGGCATGCCGTTCGTCACGGAGCGCTGGCTCGGCGGCACGCTGACCAACTTCGAGACGATCCGCACGCGGCTCCAGCGCCTCGAGGAACTCGAGGGCATGGAGCGGTCCGGCGAGGTCAACGCGCTCTCGAAGAAGGAGCTCTCCGCCTTCAACCGCGAGAAGCGCAAGCTCGTGAAGAACCTCGACGGCATCCGCACGATGACGCAGATCCCCGGCGCCCTCGTGATCGTGGACCCGCGCCGCGAGTACATCGCGGTGCGCGAGGCGAACCGCATCGGCGTGCCGATCGTGGCCCTGGTGGACAGCGACACGGACCCGGACCCGATCGACGTGCCGATCCCGGCGAACGACGACGCGATGCGGAGCGTGTCCGTCCTCGTGAAGCGCCTCGCCGACGCGGTGGCCGAGGGCGCCGCCCTCGCCAAGGGCCGTTCCGCCGAGTTCCACCGCGGCGCGATGGACCAGGGCACGGCCGACGCGATCGCGTCCGCCACCGGCGAGCAGGGCCGCCGCGGCCCCGCCAAGAAGGTCGTCGTGCGCCGCGCCCACGCGGACGCGCCGCCGCCCGCCCCCGAGAAGCCCGCCGGCGACGCCTGAACCCGAAACCCCGAACGAACGAGCAACTGCCATGGCCGAGATCGATGCGAAGCTGGTCGCCAGGCTGCGCGCCCGCACGGGCGCCGGCATGATGGACTGCAAGAAGGCCCTCGACGAGAACGGGGGCGACATGGAGAAGGCGGCGGACTGGCTCCGCGCGAAGGGCGTCAAGTCCTCGGAGAAGAAGGCCGGACGCGCCACGAAGGCCGGGTTCCTCGGAACCTACGTCCACCACACGGGCGGCCTCGGCGTCATGGTCGAGATCCTCTGCGAGACGGACTTCGTCGCGCGCAACGACCGCTTCCGCGAGTTCTGCCGCAAGGTGGCGATGCACGTCGCCGCCGCGAACCCCGCGCCGATCTGCGTCCGCCGCGAGCAGGTCCCCGCCGACATCGTGGCCCGCGAGCGGGCGATCTACGAGCAGCAGGTCGCGGACAAGCCCGAGCAGATGCGCGCGAAGATCGCCGACGGGAAGCTCAACGCGTTCTACAAGGAGCGCGTACTCATGGAGCAGGTGTGGTCCATGGGCGAGGGCGGCCCGGACCAGACGGTCGAGCAGGCCGTGAAGGGCATGATCGCCACGATCGGCGAGAACATCGTCATCCGGCGCTTCGCCCGCTTCGACACCGCGGAAGAGGTCGCCTGACCGATGCCCCGAGCGGGCGGCACCGCCTCGAAGAAGCGCCGCGTCCTCCTCAAGCTCTCCGGCGAATCCCTCGCCGCGCGCGACGAGGCGGGGTTCGACCCCTCCTCGCTCGCGTCCGTCGCGGCGGAGATCGCCGCGGCCGCGCGTGACGCCGAGGTCGCCGTCGTCGTGGGGGGCGGGAACGTCTTCCGCGGGAAGGACCTCGACGGGTCCCCGGTCTCGCGCGACGGCCGGGACCGCATGGGCATGCTCGCGACGCTGATGAACGGGATCGCGCTCCGCGACTCGCTCCGCGCCGCGGGCGCCGGAGCGACGCTCCTCACGGGGCTCCGCGCCCCGGAGGTCTGCGACACGTTCACGCGCGAGCGCGCCCTCGAGGCGTTCGCGCGGGGCGACGTGGCCGTGCTCGCGGGCGGCACCGGCCATCCGTACTTCACCACCGACACCGCGGCCGCGCTCCGCGCGCTCGAGATCGGCGCGGACGCCCTGCTCAAGGCCACGAAGGTGGACGGCGTCTACACGGCGGACCCGGCGAAGGACCGCGCGGCGAAGCGCTACGACACGGTCACGTTCGACGAGTGCATCGCGAAGCGCCTCGGCGTGCTCGACCAGGCGGCCTTCGCGCTCTGCCGCGAGGGCGGCGTCGGGATCGTCGTGTTCGACATGCGCGCGCCGGGCGCGATCCGCGCGGCGGCCGCGGGCCGGAAGATCGGCACGCGCGTCGTCGCCGGCTGACGCGCCGCCTGCTACGATTCCCGCGTCCGTTCAAGGAGGAGCCCCGTGTTCGACGACATCCTGCTCGAGACCGAGGAGAAGATGGACAAGGCCGTGGAGCACCTCGCCCACGCCTTCCGGGGCATCCGCACCGGGCGCGCGTCGCCGGGCCTCGTGGACGGGATCCGCGTGGACTACTACGGTTCGCCCACGCCGCTCACGCACATGGCGTCGATCTCGATCCCCGAGCCGCGCCTCATCATGATCAAGCCGTTCGACGCCTCCGGCATCCAGGAGGTGGTGAAGGCGATCCAGAAGTCCGAGCTCGGAATCACGCCGCAGTCCGACGGGAAGATCATCCGGCTGGTCCTGCCGCCCCTCTCGGAGGAGCGGCGGAAGCAGCTCTCCGCGATGGTGAAGGACAAGGCCGAGGAGGCGCGCGTCGCGATCCGGAACGTCCGCCGCGACGGCAACAAGCAGGCGAAGGCCGCCTTCGACGAGGGG
The DNA here is from genome assembly GCA_022072415.1 of Planctomycetota bacterium. Classification (GTDB taxonomy): domain Bacteria; phylum Planctomycetota; class JAJSAM01; order JAJSAM01; family JAJVHW01; genus JAJVHW01. The sequence goes on along the minus strand of JAJVHW010000112.1, from coordinate 1,407 downwards.
AAGCTCCCCGCGGACGACGAGGTGAAGCTGACCGAGGAGATCCAGAACCTCACGAAGCAGTACGAGGGCAAGGTGGACGACCTCCTCTCGAAGAAGACCAAGGAGATCCTCGAAGTCTGACGCCGCCGTCACGCGCGGGGCGGAGCCGACGCCGCGCCCCCGCCTCGCTTCGCTCCCGACCCGACTCCGACTAGCCTCCGGACGCTGTCCACGCACGCACGCATGCACGCACGGGCCCCCATCGTCTAGCCCGGTCCAGGACACCACCCTTTCAAGGTGGGTACACGGGTTCGAATCCCGTTGGGGGTACCAGCCTCTCCGCGCCGCCGGGACCGCGTCACCCCATGGGCCACCCCGACTCCCGCCGCGACACCCTGCGCTTCGCCGCGTTCGCGGTCGCCTTCGGCCTCGCAGGCCAGTGGGGGCACGGCCTCATGGAGACCGACGAGGGGCGCTATGCGGAGTGCGCGCGGGCGATGGTCGAGACGGGCGACTGGATGGTCCCGCGCCTCGACGGACATCCGCACCTGACGAAGCCCCCGGGCGCGTACTGGGCGGCCGCGGCGGGCATCGCGCTCTTCGGTCCGACCACCTTCGCCGCCCGCTTCGTGCTCGGACTCGCGCACGCTGCGGCGATCCTGGGCGTGCGGTCGGCCGGGCGCTCCCTCCTCGGTCCCGCGGCAGGGGACCGGGCGGGATGGATCTTCGCCGGGATGCTCTTCCCGTTCGTCGGCGGGTCCGTGCTCACCACCGACATGTTCCTCGTCGCGGCGGTCGCATGGGCGTGCGCGGCGGCGCTCCGCGGCACCTCCGGATGGCTCCTCGCGTCGGGCGCGTGCGCCGGCCTTGCGGCGTTCTTCAAGGGGCCCGTCGCCTGGCTCGCATACGGGGCGTTCCTCGCCGCGTGGCGCGCCTTCGGGAGGAAGGCGGAACCCGAGGGGGCCGCGCGGCGGGTCGCGTCGGCCGCAGGGGTCGCCGCGATGCTCGTCGTCGGACTCGCGTGGTTCGCGTGGGCGTCGTGGAACGTCCCCGGGGCGTTCGACCACTTCACCGGGCATGAACTCGTGGGACGCATGACCGGACCGGGCGACCACGATCCGCGGCCGGTCTGGTTCTATCCGGCCGTGCTCGTCGCGGGTCTCCTGCCCTGGTGGGCACCTGCGTGGCGGGGAATCCGGGGCGCCTTCCGCGACCCGGCGGGCCGCGGCCTCCTCGTCTGGGTCGCGATCCCGCTGGTCGCGCTCTCGGCGTCTCCGTCGAAGAACTGGTTCTACGTGCTGCCGGTCACGATTCCGCTCGCCCTGCTGGCGGCCCGCGGCGCGCGGGAGGCGGCGTCCCCCTGGCCGGGTCCCCGGCCGGCGGTGCTCGCGTGGTGCGCGCTCCTCGTCGCCGGGCGCTTCGCCGCGG